>CALFKA010000097.1 GCA_937880545.1 uncultured Clostridia bacterium
ACCACCGAGATCTACACTCTTTCCCTACACGACGCTCTTCCGATCTCCTTGTCTCGTTACAAGGAGTATATCAAAAAGAGCCAGCCTTTTCTGCCAGCTCTTGTTGATATCATAATAGCACACATTTTACTCCGGTAAACTCCGGTCTTTTAAAATTTCATCTAACGCATCGACTGCTCGATTGTACAGTTCATATGTCCAGGACTCCTCGTACAACATGAGTCTCTTGATCTCTTTCCACGCAAGTCCGCCTAAATGCCGGTAAGTTAAGATAGCGCAATGCCGGTTGTCCTCCAGCTGGTCAAAGAGCGCTCTGGCTTCATCAGGCAACTTCATCAGCTCATCGATCTCTTGACCTATCAGAGCTAACTTCACATTTTCCTCTTCTTGCTTTTTAAGATCCCTGGAAGTTTTCACACTTACCTGCTCGAGCTCTTTATTAACTTTTGTGCAGCGGGTCAGCTGCTCATCGTACAATAGCTGCTTTGCAGCTATCACCATGTCTAAATCGTCAAGCTTCCGCAAGTAAGCTTTTGCAGTCATATCAACTCCTAACAGGGATCTCCTGTAGATCCCATAAGCCAGATTCTACAGCCCATCGAGCGATTGCCAACAAAGCTGCCTCTTGAGTCTCAAAAGCAGCCACTGCATCTTTCCCTTGCACCAGCCAGATCCAAGTCAAGTCTTGGTCTTCGGCTACTTTTTCTTCAGGCATTGTTTTAAGTTCAGACTCTGGCATAGCAAAAGATACCGAAACAGGACCGGCTCCTTGAGACTCCCTTCGATCAGCCTGCCAAAGCATCTGTTCTTCCTCACTGAGTGTAAAACCCTCGACCTCGTAGCCGGGGAAGTGCTCTGCAAAACGGCAGCGCATATCGAAGCCTGCTTCCTTTTGCCCCGACTTCGTGAGACTTAAGTGCGTAGGGGATATGCCTAACACCTTCGCCAGTGCAGACTGTGTCATCCCTCTATCGACCAAAAACTCCGTTAATGTCATTCTGTCACCTCCAGCGGGCACTCTGGGTGCCTGTACCGTGTATAGTCCTTGACTAGTAGCGGTCTTATCGAGCACATCATTAAGCAATTAGCTAGTGGGCAATCAGCGCAAGCTTTTATCGGTGCATGATCAAAAGTCACTTTGTACTTCATTGCAACTCCTCTATCCGGATGTAGATCCCTGGAAGGTCATTCACCCAAAACTTTTCGACGATCATGGAAGCCACCTGACTGTCATCTTTCCAGAACTTGAGATCCGTCATGCAGTCCATGAGAAGTTTTTGTATATTGTCCAGGTCTGGCCGTGTCGGCTTGTAGATCGGCTCTGGTAGATTCTTTCTGTACATCCACTTCACCACGAGCCGCAGCGCCCCCTGGAGCGGTTCTGACGGTCGATGCGGTGCAAGGTGAGCGCTAAGTTTTGCTCGAGCTTCTTTGACATCTGCTGGCTCATAGAATGTCCTAGCCGACCAATTCACCTTCTTCATCTGGTGGGTGGCGGTGGGTGGTTTCATCGGCATAAAAAACTCTGTCATAGTTCCTCCTCCGCTGCACACTCATCGCAGACCCAACATCCTTTTATTTTTCTCCAACCTTCCGCCTCGAGAAAGGCAGCTCTGCTTCCATCAAAATCCTCATAGTAGGTTCGGAGGGTTTTGCATCGCCAACAAACAGCATCGATGAAGCGCATTCTTTTTACTTTGTCTATCTTCATGTTAATCACCTTTTCTAGCTCTCGCGCGATTGGGTCATGGTGTCGGTGTGTGGGGAGTCGTGCGAGAGCTTACGCACGACCCATCACCCGCCTGACCCCCACCCTGATCAACCTGACCCTGATCAAAAAAATATTTATATATATATAGAGTTTTTGTACAGTCTGTGAAATAACTGATTTTTCAGTTTTTGTACAGGGTACCCTGATCAAAACTTTTGTACAGGGTCATCAGGTATGTACAAATACTGTTTTTTCAGTTTTTGTACAGGGTCAACCTTTGCGAGTGATGATTGCATCTTTTCCTGGCTCATGCGTAACCTCAAAGCCTTTGTGCTCTCTTATTCGACGCTTGACTGTCTGTTTTGAGACTTCCATTTCATCAGCTAAATCATTTAATGTGATCTCTTCGATACCTTCTAATTCAAATTTGCTGTACGCAATTTCGAGTGCTGAAACGCGTTCTTTTTTGTTCTCTTGAGGTGTTTTTCTTGCTTCAATTCCTTTTTGCCAAGGTGCCTTTTCGGACTCCGGCATGAGGTTTTTCAGTACGCCTTCGGTGTCAATTTTGTGTATAGGGTAGTCGAAGTAAATGTCTAAAGGAGTAAATTTCGGGAACTCTCTGAGTGTGCCATCAATCCTCCAGGCCGAGCGCATCGCCATGCTTTTCTTCGTCTCCTGGATCTTCTCTTCAAGCTCTTTTGCTTGAGCATTTGAGAGCGCATCTTTGATGTGTAAGCGCATCTGCTTTTCGCTTTCAAGATCGCCTCCGGCCACTTTTGTGTAGTCCGGATTCTTGATGAAGATATAGCTATTAATGAGACTGGCAACGGCCTTTTCGGTCTCTCGTGCCTGCATATCCTCGGGGATCTCGAGCTCCACGAGGTCAAGTAGTACGTCCGGATCTCTGGCGAATACTCCGGAGCCCGAGGCTCTATCCATCGAGCGCTTATTGCCCTGGTAACCTTTACTATGGTGATGACAATAAATGACGGCTGAACCGAGTTCTGTGCACACTTTGTCAAATTGATTCGTGAAGTGAGCCATCTGGTCAGCGGAGTTTTCATCGCCTGTAATGACCTTGTAGATCGGATCAATGATCACAGCGATATATCCACGCTTCTGAGCCCTCCTGATCAGCTTTGGAGCGAGCTTATCCATCGGGACAGCCTTGCCCCTTAGATTCCAAATATCGATGTTCTTGACGTTGGCTGGTGTCCAGCCCAGCGCCTTATACACGTCTCGGAACCTATGAAGGCAGCTTGCCCGATCGAGCTCGAGGTTCACATACAGCACACGGCCTTTGGCGCAATCCCAACCGAGCCATGATTTACCTTCTGCGATGCCAATCGAAAGCCCTATAAGTGAATAGCTTTTACCAGCTTTACTAGGCCCGGCTAAAAGCATCTTGTGACCTTGTCTGAGTACACCATCAATCAACGGTGGAGAGAGAGCTGGGAGATTGTCCCAGACCTCCGACAGTGCTTCTGGATCCGGAAGATCGTCGTTGATCCCCTCGATCCACTCATGCCATTCATGCCAGGACTCTTTACCGATATTTGTATCGATGAGAAACTGCTTTCGGCCATTTCTCGTAACTCCTGGCATACGGCTTAGCCTTGAAGGGTTTCGGTTCTGTGTATCGATACGTAGACCATTTTTTTGGCATACATCATAGAGATAATCTACTCGTTTTCTGTATTCAGCATAGTCCGCCGCATCGATGCGTACAATCGCATGGATAGACTTATTGCCCGAGTGCACAAGACATGCAACAGGGAGCTCCAGCTCTCGAATGATGGCATTTTGCTTTTCAATATCAACCGCATCAGATTCGACCAAAGCAAATCTATAATCGGTGACATTCGCATCTTTTACTCCCTGACCATCGAGGGGGTTGAAGCGGATCCACGCTCCGACTTCTTGCTTGTAGTCGCCCAGGACAGCCCCGAGATCTCCCTTACACTTGCTAAGTGCTTCGATGAGTTGGCCAGCGGTGCGATCAGCGTGCCCCTTAGCTGGCATGTGTCGACCATCACGCTCAAAAGACTTTGTGACATATCCCACATGATCATTCGATTCAAATAGTGTCTCTAGATACTTGATGAGTTCCCCAGCGGGATCCCAGCCCTTATCTGACGGCTCTGCGATGTCGACACCTTCGACCCAGTGCTGATCAATGATCTTCAATTCTTCCTTTTTTCCGATGATGTCGTCCCAGCTGAGTGCGACACCCATTGAGCGATCAGAGCCGGACGGCTGCCATCCCTGATCGAGTGCCAGCTGCACAATTGTTCCGGCCGTGACCGGACTCCCGAAGGCGCCCTGGAAAGTGTCCCACTTTCGGAAACACTCTCCAGATTTGTACCTATCGGGATCCCGGGCAGACCATCGATCCCAGTCGGCAGCAGTGAAGCCTTCGTGCTTCAAGGCCATGCCTGCGTTGATCCAGTCTTGGTAGTCCAAGAGAGACGGATCGATCTCTTCTAAAATTTCAAGTAAATCCCGATTATTTTCCATAACTACGC
>CALFKA010000098.1 GCA_937880545.1 uncultured Clostridia bacterium
TACGAGATCGTGATGTGACTGGAGTTCAGACGTGTGCTCTTCCGATCTCAGCTTGCTGCGCTTATACTCTGAAGATAATATTAAAACATCAAATGTCTATCATATATAGAATCTCAACTTGATGGAGTAGTGATCATTAAAACGTATATACTCTTTACTGAAGAATAAACCTCTTGTCGAGTTCGCAAGAAATTTTCTGAGATCTACTTTATAAGCTCTCTCAAGCCATCCCTTTCTATGAACCGTGTCACAAAGGTAGACAAACGGGATTTCTCACAATAGGATCTCGTTTGTCTACGATTTTGTGTCAACCCATAGGAGTAAATAACTTAACTAAGTAACATTCCTCAGCTTAGCACCACTTCAAATTTATCTCTTCCTGTCTACTTCAGCAATGATGATTCTCGAGTTCATTCTTTTTACAAGTGCCAAGATGCCAGTAAGATCTTGCTCTTTGAAAGTAAACAGTCTTGTCATTGGACCTTTTCCAATATGCAGTCGGACCAATCCTTGCTTCTCCTGTTTTTCCCAGTGGAGAGAAGTGATTTCGTCCCAAGTCCAAAGATCAGCATAGTTTGTCAGCTTCATATCGTAGTAGATGAGCGCTCCTTTGTCATTGAGGATGTTCTCTTTCTCTAAGAAAACAGCCCAGATAACTAAAAGCCCGAGAACATTACTCAGAACAATCCTATAATACGAAGAAGCAAAGAGGATTAAAGTCCCTATTATCACCCCTCCGATTTTTACGATAGGTTTTTTCTTGCGAACGATACCACTGAACAAGTGGGCTACGTTTCCCGATTGATTTGCAGCAATTACTCTATCCATTATTCTCCGCATCATGGCGATGTGTCTTGATAGCCGGAAGGCTGATCTTTAAAGATTCTTCCGGTGCTTGTGCAGGTTTGTGCTGTTTCAGTTTTCCGGAAAATAGCGTAGTTTGCATGCCATCAGCCCAAATGACAAGTCTGCCTGTATAGGCTCCGATTAATGCAATGATCGGTGTCACCAGTGGCATAAATGCATAGGGGAAATACTGAATCGGGGATACACCCAACATCAGAGTATGATGTGCTCCGCAGGAAGTCCACGGAATCATAGGAGACCACAGCGTTCCCATATCTTCAAGCGTGCGAGATAACATCGTCCTAGAGAGCCCTTGCTTATCATAGAAATCTTTGTACATGGACGCAGGGATAATCAGTGCCAGGTATTGATCTGACATCGATATGTTTGCAAACAACGAGGTAGCCATAGTTACAAGGATTAATGATCCTACGCTCTTGATCTTATTTACCAGCTTACCCAGTAGCGACTCTACAATTCCGATTTTTTCCAGGAGTCCACCGAAACCAATGGCGATAATCGCCAAATTGATGGTCCACATCATTCCATCCATCCCACCACGGTTAAGGAGAGAATCCGCCAGCGAATTTCCGGTTTCAATGGAGAATCCATAATGCGCAACAGACAGACTGTCGATAAAATTCGCACCTTGGAAAATAGCGGCAAAAATAAACCCAATAACAGTGGACAGGAATATTCCCGGTATTGCCGGAATCTTCAAAATAGCGACAACGATAATCACCAGTGCCGGAAGAAACAAGAGAGGCGAGAGATGGAAGTTTTCTGCTAAAGCTAGCTGAAGATTTGTTGCAATAGAGCTGTCGAAATTACCCACTGGCGTCGCAAAGCTAATCAGGCCATAGATAATAAAAGCGACAACAAAACTTGGCCCGGTCGTTGTCAACATGGCACCTACGTGATCAAATAGATTTGTCTCAGACACGCCTGCTGCCAAATTCGTTGAGTCTGAAAGTGGGGACATTTTATCTCCCATCGCCGCTCCAGATATACACATACCAGCGGTAATAGCTGGGTTGATTCCCAGCCCTGCACCGATCGACATGAAAGCAATCCCGACAGTGGCGGTAGTTGTCCATGCAGACCCGGTGGCAAGCCCAATCACTCCACATAGAATCAGACCGGCTGGAAGAAATATCTTAGGAGAGAGAAGATTTAAGCCATAGTACACAATGGCAGGGATAGTGCCTGCCATCAACCAGGCGCCTGTCAAACAACCTACCAGCATCAGTATAAGCATCGCTTCCATGGTGCTGTTAATGGTGTTGAGTGCTCCAGCCAACATCGCTTTGTAGCTTACTCCGCAACGATACCCCACTAAGAAACCGACAGCGGCAGCAAGTACCAAAGGCATATGCGGATCAAGCCCCCATTCAAATATATAGTTGGGAATCATCAATCCCAGTAGGACCAATATAGGTGAGGCAGCTTCCAGTCTTGTAGGTAATCTTGGCTTTCCTTCTGTCTTCATCACATCACTCATGCAGCTTACTCCTTCTTTTGATCATATTCATTAAGTAACAGAACAAATATAACGAAGGGCAGTAATGTGTTGGCTCGACAGAGCGAGCCAACACAGTTGATTAGACTTCGTAGACGATAATCCCTCTTTTTGCAAGTTCATCTACCATCTTCTTGAAACGATCACCTACAAAGATATTCTCCGGCTCTACAACACCTCTTTTTCCTCCATCATCATGAGCAACAATCATTGCTGCTATGGAAGAAGGATACGCCGTCGTTCTCTCCATCGATGTAATTCCTTTTTCCTCATCGCTGTAGGCTAAGAGCTCATAAGCTTTCTGCTTGTACACACCGTCTTTTAAACCTTTTCCGTTGACTCTGAGATATGTGAAGTCTCTCACGCCAGGAATTTTCTCCATCAGTTTATTCAGAATGCCTTCGGAAATATCTCTGGGGACGATCGTCTGTCCTCTGATCTCTCTAGGTTCTTTTGAGAAAAATCCAGCACGGTCGAGCTGCTGCATAAACTGATAGTGTCCCGGATAGCGAAGTGTGTACTCCGCTGCTCTTTGGACACCCTTTTCCACCAATGTCTTATTCAAGCTGTAGAGTCCGTCTGTTTTTAATGCATCCACTTCTCCATAGCCGGGGATAAGGAATTTTTCAAAGTCAGACAGTGCATCATCGACCACAACTTCCCCATCTTGAATGACAGAAGGTGGAGTCAGGTACAAGTCCAGAAGCGCTTCAACATTAAAGAGGATCATATAGTCAAGGGGCGCTACACCCAATTTGGTGGGAAGGCCGCCGCAGTAGATGGTCGTTTCTTCCAGCTGATCAAACTCATGTGCCAGTTGACCGGAACAGATATTTCCAAAGCCCGGAACAATTCCTAGCCCCGGAACGGCTAAACAATCTGCCTTTTCAAGAGCCTCATTGAATTCATAATGACGGTCCCACAGCCAATAGTCTGTAAAGATTGCCTTTTTTCCCTTGTTCTCTGCCAGTGCGTTATAGAACTTTTCTGTGATCTCCCAGGTATGGGGAAGGCTGTTGACAATGACATCGGCTTTTGCCATCAGAGCAACCGTCTCTTCATGATTGTTGATATCAAATTTCTCAACACTCAGGCGATCTTCTTTAATAAGATCGCGAGCGATCTGAAGGTTCTTATCATCATTATCTGCGATGATGACTTTCGCATCTTTTTCGAAGTTGATGATGTCATAGGCAACCACCCTGCCCTGAAGTCCACTTCCCAGTACTAAGTAATTCACTTGTGCCTCCTTAAATAGTGTAGTTTTTGATTCAGTAACTAAAGTAGCAATTCACATACCATAAACAATTATTTTTATGGCCAGAGAGAAAGAGTGCGAATTACAAGGGATAGAGAATGAATCCCATAGAAAAGAAAAGATAGACACATACAAATACTGCCCATATATGGGCAGCATGATGTCAGTTGACCATATGTGGGCAGAAACTGGTTGAACTAAATGGGACGCCGGATATTTAATTTTTTCATTTTATTATGGAGCGTCTGGCGCTTTATATCGAGATCTCTCGCTGTTCGGCTAACATTCCAATTGTTGTCTTGAAGCGCTTTCGTAATAATCGTTTTCTCGTGAGAATCGATAACATCAGCATATCCCTTCACAGAACTCTCGGCTGTTGATGTATCTATTGAGTGACCTCTTAAATAATGGGGGAAATGATCAATAGTGACTTCTTTTTCAGAGTCTTTATTAATGAGAATATACTCAACTACATTCATGACCTCTCTTACATTGCCCTTCCATTCATATTCCATAAAAAATTCAAGCGCTTCTTTTGTGAGTTTCGGTTTAGACAGCTTAAACTTGGACGCATACTCATCGAAGAAGTGATCTAATAGAAGCGCGATGTCTTCGGGGCGATCTCTGAGAGGCGAAATGTAGATGCTCATGGCATTGAGTCTAAAATACAGGTCCTCCCTCAATCTTCCTTCTTTCATCAGAAGTTGAGGCGATTCATTGACTATCGCAATAACCTGTACATCAATTGTCTTTTCTTCCGTCCCTCCGATACGCTTGACCCTCCCCTCCTGAAGAACCCGAAGGAGCTTTGCCTGCAAATTGATGGGAAGGGAACTGAGTTCATCCAAAAGTAATGTTCCACCATCCGCCTGCTCAAAGAGTCCTGTCATATCCACAGCGCCGGTAAAGCTTCCGATCTCTGTTCCAAAGAGAATGGACTCCATCAGGTTTTCTGGAATAGCTGCACAGTTTTGAGAAATAAACGGACCTTTTTTTCTGGGTCCATGGTTATGGATACTCTGAGCAAAGATCTCCTTGCCCGTCCCGGTCTCCCCATAAATCAGAGTATTTGACCCAAAGGGCGACACCCTTTTCACTCGTTGGATTAAACTCTGCATTTCCTTATTACATGTAAGAAAGTTATCAAAGGAATAATACGCATCATGTCGGATCTTATTGTTTCTTCCTGCCACATCAACATCTTCGAGTAATGCATGAACAGATTCGTACAATCTCTTTATGCGTTCAACATCACGCACTACTTCAATGACCCCTTTGATTTCCCCATCAACAATGATGGGCAAGTCGGTCACCACAGAGGTAATCTTCTTCCCCTTAAAATTGATATATCTCTGCATATCGTCATAGATGG
>CALFKA010000099.1 GCA_937880545.1 uncultured Clostridia bacterium
CAGGGGCTCCCCTGTCTCTTCTTTTAAATTGACAGCACTTTCTATGAGATTTTGCAGTTCACGGATGTTTCCCTTAAACTCGTGACGCATCAGGTCATCGAGAAGTGAAGTTTCGAAGCCGGGGATATCTTTCCCGGTCTCACGATTGAATCTCTCAAGAAAGTAATTACAGAGTTCTCGGATATCTTCCGGACGCTCACGCAGATTGGGAAGGTCCAGACGCAATACATTCAATCTGTAGAAGAGGTCCTGGCGCAGAAGTCCTTTCTTCATCTGTTCCAGCGGAGAGACATTGGTCGCAGCGATAATGCGCACATTGACAAAAATATCCTTGTCTCCCCCCAGACGGCGTACATAGCCTTCCTGAAGAACACGAAGCAGTCGAGCCTGAAGCTCTAGGCTCATAGAGTTGATTTCATCGAGAAAAAGAGTCCCTCCTTGTGCCTGTTCAAAGAGGCCCTTCATCGATTGAGCTCCCGTGAAGGCGCCTTTAACGGTGCCGAATAGAATGCTCTCAAGAAGAGTCTGAGGAATCGCTCCACAGTCCACGGCAAGAAAAGGACGCTCCCTTCTGCGGGAAGCATTGTGAATGCTCTGAGCAAAGAGTTCTTTGCCTGTGCCTGTAGCACCGACGATCATGACCGTCGCATCACTGTGGGCATATTTCTTTGCCGTACGGATGGCGGTTTTCATGAGTTCGGATGAGCCGACGATGTCATCAAAGGTGTAGTGATTGGGAATCCGGTTCTGCTGTCGCTCCGGTGTGGCGTCGTTACTCCGAATGGGAAGAGGATGATCTGCCGGTCGGGAGATCTCTATCGCTCCTCGTACCTCACCGCGAACAAAAAGAGGAAATGTTGAGTTATTGGCGCTGATTTTTTCGCCTCTGTAGTTAGAATAATCCTGAAGATTCAGGTGGACGGGCTCTTCTGTTGCAATCGCTCGAAGGAGAGTGGAATTCTCTTCTTTTAGCTTGGGAAAAACACGTTTGAGATGGGTGCCGATTACTTCGCGGGGATTGAGACCTTCCAGTGACTCCATCGCTGGATTGTAATACTGTGTCACTCCCCTTTCGTCGACGACGTGAACACCTTCTTCAATATTTTCAAGTAGACACTCCACCAACGCTTCTAGAAAGTCTCTTTCCATAATCTTCCCCCTCCTGTTTAGTATATATCAATCACAACTGAAAATGCAAAATATTTTGCTATAAATAAAAAAAGACGCAGGTTTTGCTGCGTCCCAAGGGGTTTAGTCTTGTTTGAACATCGGGAAGGAGACGGCGAGTGCGCGCACTCTCTCTCGAAGATCTGAATCATACTCCTCTTTTTGCATGGCTTCATCCATAAGGAGGACGATCTTTCGCATGTCTTCTTCTTTCATTCCTCTTGTCGTCAGGGCGGCAGTTCCGATGCGGATACCGGAGGTAACAAAGGGGCTCTCCGTTTCATTGGGAACGGTGTTCTTATTGACGGTGATTCCCGCCTGCCCAAGCCTTCTTTCTGCTTCCTTACCTGTCAGATTTTTATTTCTCATATCGATCAGAAGAAGGTGGTTGTCGGTTCCGCCGCTCACGAGTTCATACCCCAGCTCTTTGAGACCCTCAGCCATCGCTTGGGCGTTCTTTCGAACCTGTTTGGCATATTCTTTGAAGGAGGGCTGCAGAGCTTCCAGGAAGCATACAGCTTTCGAAGCGATGATGTGTTCGAGTGGTCCGCCTTGAATTCCGGGGAAGACGGTCTTGTCGATGGCTTTTGCGTATTTCTCTTTACAGAGAATGGCTCCGCCTCTAGGCCCTCTCAGTGTCTTATGGGTTGTAGTGGTTACAATATCCGAATAAGGAACGGGGTTCATGTGTTCTCCACCGGCGACGAGGCCTGCGATGTGGGCCATGTCGACCATCAGGAGAGCCCCGATCTTATCAGCAATCTCTCGGAATCTTTTGAAGTCAATCTCTCGGGGATATGCGCTGGCTCCCGCTACGATCATCTTCGGTTTATGCTCTAGTGCCATGCGCTCGACATCGTCATAGTCTAAATAGCCGTTTTCATCTAATCCATAGGAGATAAAGTTATAGAGCCAGCCTGAAAAGTTGACGGGAGCGCCATGTGTAAGGTGGCCTCCATTGGACAGATCCATCCCGAGAATCGTATCTCCGACCTCGAGAACCGCAAGATAGGAAGCCATATTGGCGCCGGATCCACTGTGAGGCTGGACATTGGCATGTTCCGCTCCGAAGAGCTCTTTCATACGCTCGATGGCCAAGTTTTCTACCTCATCGACGACTTCACATCCTCCATAATAGCGGCGTCCGGGAAGTCCCTCAGCATACTTGTTGGTAAGAATACTTCCGCTTGGTTCCAGGACAGCAGCAGAGACGATGTTCTCCGATGCAATCAGCTCCAACCCTTCGCGTTGGCGTTTGGCCTCCTGTTCAATCAAATCAGCGATGACAGGATCGGTCTTCATGAGAGTTGACATAATTCCTCCTTAGCTTCAATTTCTTTTACGATCCGGGCTTCGTAACGACCTTCCGTAGACCTTTTCTCATCCGTTCGATGGATGATAAAATATGTCAGCGCAAGAATACCTATAGAGCCAAAGAAACTTAAAACTTCGGCAAAGGGTTCAAGCGTTGTGACTGAGATCAGAGTGTAGAGAGCATAGAGGGAAATGAAAAAAACAATGAGCGGGATTCCGTAGGCGATGAAGGCGGCAGCAAGAAGACTGCTGTCATCCATATCGATTTCTACAAGAGTCCCTTCGCGATAATCTTTTACCGAGTGTACCAGAAGTACTTTGCCTTCCTGCGAGCGGGAGCAGGACTTGCACCCTGCGCAGGCGGGATCGGGAATGATTTCCACAAGTGTTCGGTTACGCTTTTTACCTAGAACGATGGCTTTCATTCTACCTCTTCCTTTCGGATAATTTGTAAATGGAGCTCCTCCAACTGACCACTTCCTGCAGCAGTTGGCGATTCGCTCATAAGATCCGTGGCAGCAAGAGTTTTGGGAAATGCCACCACGTCCCGTATATTCTCTGTACCCGAGAGAATCATAGTCAAACGGTCAATGCCAAAGGCGATTCCCCCGTGGGGTGGTGTGCCGTAACGAAGCGCTTCAATGAAGAAGCCAAACCGTTCCCGGATCTCCTCTTCAGAGAGCCCCAAAATGCTAAAAACTTTGGACTGAAGAGCGCTGTCATGGATGCGGATACTGCCACTTGCCGTCTCATAACCGTCGATAACGAGATCATAGCAGTCCGCCATGACGGATGAGGGATCGGAGTCGAGTAGAGAAAGATGTTCTTTTTTCGGCATTGTAAACGGATGGTGTTCCGAGACAAATCTCTCTTCTTCCTCAGAATACGTAAATGCAGGAAAGTCGACAATCCAGATGAAGTCGTGCTCTTTCGGGTCAAACAGCTCTTTTTCCTTTGCGATCGTTGTTCGAAGATTTCCAAGTGCTGTTAGAACCGTCTTCTTCTTTCCGGAGATGATGAAGAGAATTCCCTCCTCTGCCCCACATATCTGAAAGAGTGTCTCTTTTTCTTCTTCATTGACGATTCGAGCAAGGCTACCGGAGACTTCGGAAGCAAATATGAGTGTGGCGAGTCCCGCAGCACCAAATGTCTTTGCTTTTTTCTCGAGGGACTTCAATTGATTTCGGCTATAGAGATCGGAACCACTTAGAAAGATCCCTTTAACGCTCTCCCCCGCTTCTACGGCAGTTCGCAGAAAGCCGATGTCACTGCTTTTAAAGACTTCTTCAAGGGAGAGGATCTCTAAACCAAAGCGTCTGTCCGGCTTATCTGTGCCGTATCGCTCCATGGCTTCCGAATAGCGGAGACGGTCAAAGGGGATCTGAATGTCGATTCCTTCGATATCTTTAAAGAGACGGGCAATTATTTTTTCATTGATGGCGAAGATGTCTTCCTGTTCAACAAAGCTCATCTCCAGGTCGAGTTGTGTGAATTCCGGCTGGCGGTCAGCTCGCAAGTCCTCGTCTCTAAAACACTTGGCGATCTGAAAATAACGATCACATCCGCCGATCATCAAGAGCTGTTTAAGTGTCTGGGGGGACTGAGGAAGCGCATAGAATTTCCCCGGGTTGACTCGAGAAGGTACGAGATAGTCGCGTGCCCCTTCCGGCGTTGGTTTGTAGAGGATGGGCGTTTCTACCTCTGTAAAGCCTTCCTCATAGAGAGAGTTACGCAGACTCTGATAAAGGCGTGAGCGCAGACGGAGTCGATCCATCATCGACTTCTTTCGAAGATCGAGGTAGCGGTATTTCAGTCGAAGCTCTTCTTTCGCCTTGTCGTCTTCCTGAATGTGAATCGGGGGAACTGCAGAGGTCGAAAAGATTTCCAGCTCCTCTGCCATCACTTCGACAAGACCTGTAGGGATGGAGGGATTGGGGTTTTCTCTGAGCCTTACCTTACCTCTGACAGATAGGACGTATTCTCTTCCCAATTTGGCAGCCTGAGAAAATAGTTCGGGGTTGTCTGCCTCGTGAATAATAACCTGGGCAATCCCTTCACGATCTCTGAGGTCAAAAAAGAGTACAGAACCGAGGTCACGAAGAGTCTGAACCCAGCCACTCAAGATCACCTGTTCTCCTGCCATTTCTTCTCGTAGTTGTCCTGCATAATGTGTTCGTTTTAACATATGTTTACTCCCAAAATAAAAAGGCACCCTTTAGGGACGAGGTTTCCCCCGCGTTGCCACCCTAATTGGACATGCCCACTCGATAGAATGCACTGTATGAAGGTGTCTTTCACCTTAGGACACGGCAGGTTTTCACCCTTCCCTGCTCTCTGTGCGTGTTCTCTGTGGCTACTCTTCCTTCTGCGAAATATGCGTGATTACGTCTGTTATGGTAGTCTGTGAAAAGACGTTTGTCAAGTGCTGCTCTCTCTAAACATAGCTGCTACTCTAATAGATTAGGCAAAGGGATCCAGTTCGGAGTCGCGCTGCCAACTATATTCTATCCGATGAGCAATTTCTTCTGCCTTCTCGCCTCCCTCCACCCGAGCGATAAAAGCCAGTGCCATGTCCATCCCTGCGCTGACGCCGGATGAAGTGAAGAAAGAACCGTCCTCCACCCACCGCGCCCTTCGCACCCAGGTGACTAGTTCACTCTGTGATGTCGCCCACTCCCACGCTCGCTTATTCGAAGTTGCTCTGCGACCATCCAGGACACCTGCGGCTGCCAGTAAAGCCGAACCCGTGCAGACAGACAGCACGTAGCGGCTGACTTTGCTGAGTTCTCGGATGAGTTCTAGAAAATCTCGATGAGTTACAAGGTCCCTGGCGCCATATCCTCCGGGAACCAGAAGAACATCCGAGAGGGCGCAAAGTTCAGCTTTTATGGTCATGACTTCTACACCCTGCGTACTTCGTACAAGTCCCCCATCCACGGAGAGAAAGTAAAGTTTTACATCTTCCATAAAGCTGAGAACTTCCACCGGACCGAAGACATCGAGTGTTTCAAAGCCGGGAAAGAGTAGAATAGCAATATTCATGATAGACTCCTTCTGTTACAATGAGTTTGATATGGAGGGTCTGTGAAAGTATTTGGTGAAGAGCTCCTGCGCTTTGCGCTAGATGCGGGGCAACTGATGATGGAAAGTGGTGCGGAGACGTATCGTGTGGAAGAGTTGATTGACAGGATCTGCCTGAGTGGTGGCCTTGATCGCGTCGACAGCTTTGTCACGCCCACAGGGATCTTTGTTTCGATTCAAAAAGGGAAAGAAATCTTCTCTTTAACGCGCCGTGTCCGCCAGCGGGGTCTGGACCTGCACCGCATCGAAGAGATCAATGCTCTCTCAAGAGAATTTGCCTCGTCTGCCATCAGTGTACCGTATGCCTCCGAGAAACTAAAAGCCATTTCGGTATTAGAACCTTTCCCCAGGTCTCTTCGCTACATAAATATCGCTCTCTTTGGCGCTACATTTGCGCTTCTTTTTGGAGGCAAACCGGTGGACGCCCTTAGTGCTGCCTTATTAAGCGTGATTCTCTACGTGTTTGGACGCAGTAACTGGCTTCAGAGCACCAACTACTTTTTCCGAGCGCTCTTTGGCGCTGGATTGGCTGCCATTGGAGCTCAGTTGCTGAGCTTTATCCTTCCGATGTTAAATAGAGATACCATCGTCATTGCAACCATCATGCAGCTTGTTCCGGGAGTTGCCATCACGAACTCCATTCGTGACAGCATTTCGGGCGATCTGCTCTCCGGCCTTGCACGCGCCTCTGAAGCGGTCTTTGTCGCCGTGGCAATTGCGCTTGGCGCCGGCATCGGGCTATTCGTCGCGGGAGGTTTTCTATGATAAAAAGTATTCTTATCGCTTTTGTCGCCTCGGCGACAGCCTCGGTGCTTTTTAATATCTCCCGGAGAAACATCCTTTGGAGCGCATGCACCGGAACGATTGGATGGAGCGTCTATCAGCTGATCATCACACAGGGTAAGCCGGCCGTCCTCGCGACCTTTGCAGCATCTCTTATCATCGGACTTATCGGAGAATCCTTCGCCATCCTCCGTAAAAAACCCGCTACGATCTTTATCCTCCCAGGGATTATCCCTTTGGTGCCCGGCGCCGGCATGTATTTTACGATGGTTGCCCTGCAGGCACAGGATGTATCGGCCGCTGCTTCCACAGGGATTCAGACAGCCTTTACAGCCCTAGCCATTGCCTGCGGACTGGTCATCAGTCTTTCGCTTTTGCGTCTGGTCCGTCGTCAGCAGCAAAAAAACTCTCCAGGTGCTGGCGGAAACGGGAAGGATCTGACAGAAATACCCGAACATCCCGCAGATTGGTGAGGCGGGTGAGTTTTCCTTTTCGGATCTTTTTCATGACAGAGTTGGAGCCAGCCGCAAGGATCTGATGCCTGTCCTCCATCATGCGGATATTGTATATGCACTCGGTTCCCACTTTGGCGTAGCCGATGTTCTCTCCCCTGTCGACCATTTTCTTTTGACGGTACAGGTAATAGGGATGATACCCTGCCTCTTTCAGGCGCTGATACGCTTGTTGCGTCAT
>CALFKA010000100.1 GCA_937880545.1 uncultured Clostridia bacterium
TACGAGATCGTGATGTGACTGGAGTTCAGACGTGTGCTCTTCCGATCTTCTTAATGATTCTCTCAAATGTCTGCAAAATCTCGGCATTGGTTTTGAAGCGTCTGAAGTGAGGGAGATCATAGATGGGATCAAGGATTCGAAGCTCTACAAAGCGGTAAGCCCTGAAGACATCGCGCTTAAGTACACCAACGGTCTGCTGCAGAAGAAGGCACAACAGGACGGAAAAAAAGATTAAACCGGCGGGTCTCCCCGCCTATTTTTTTATTCTATACGCATACTCCTCGATCAGAGCTGATACGGATATGCCTCGGTCTTGTGCGGCCCTTTTCAGACTGTCGTGCGCTGTGACTGTGATGGAGATCGCCACCATGCGCTTCTCGCCGGTCTCCTCGATCTCGCCGAACTCGCTCTCGAATTCTTCGGCATTCATGTGCTTCTCCCCCCACGCCAAGGCATCCTTGTATTTGAGCGGCATGATCCTGGTACCTCCGACCCACGAATTCAACCCGGCCGCCTCTGCGTATTTGGATGCGGGACCTCCCTCCCCACAGAGGAAATACTCCCCCGTGCGCTTGCGGTAGAGATCCTCCTCGTAGTAGCCGAAGTCAGTTTTATTACTGTGTGTGTACCTCGCGACGTACGTCGCGGTGTCAGTGTCGTACTTTTTTCCTTTGATGATCTTCTTCATACCCTCACCTCATCTACTTCTACTTCTGCTGGGTCTATGTCCACGTATGCCGAGGGGTCCACCCAGAACAGACCCAACGCTCTATAAACGGCGAAATCCTCGGATGTTGCTTCTAACTCCATTTCAACGTCTGGGATGCTAATCCTAACTCTGTATAGCGTCATTCCAACACCTCTTCTACCTCTGCATCATTTGGGTCTATGTCCACGTATGCGAGTGTATCATCCCAGAACTTCGCAATCGCTTCATAGACAGCCAGCTCCTCATTGAGGGCTTCAACTTCAATCACGAATTTAAGGGGGATGTCAAATCTGACATTGTATACATTCATTCCCCCAATTTTTCTATCTGTGGATTTTCTCATTTCTTACTCCTCTTCGTTCTCTTCCTGTTCTATCATCTCATCCAGTGTCATTATGTCAACAATATGTGTGTGTACTGTACTATCATCGACTACCTCAGGTACCGTACGGATTACTGCCATGTAGGGAGTCACTTTATCACTTAAGAGATACCCATTTCTCCTAAACTCGCTCTCCTTTGTGGGTAGTAGTAGTCTCCATCTGTATGCCATCTCTTCTATCGCCTCCACCACCGTGTCGAACTCCTCACTATAGAAGGTGCTGCCATATTCGTTTGTCTCTACTATGTATTTCATTTCAATCAATCCATTATATACACGCCACAACCATGGTCTAAGGGCCATATGGCCTGCATCTTCAGCT
>CALFKA010000101.1 GCA_937880545.1 uncultured Clostridia bacterium
GTGGAACATCTGCCGCCTCACAGAGCTCGATCAATTTTTCTTCAATTGAAGGGACTTCGTCGTCTTCTAAAACGAGATTCGCAAAGACAGTAAGCGCCTTGGCTCCCAGGTTAATAGCCTCTGTGGCCGCATCAATGACACGCTTTGCGGCCACACTGAGGACAACATGGTCTACCGGATGTCCAATACTCTCTAAACTGGGATAACAGGGAAATCCGCAGACGGTTTCATACCGAGGATTTACTGGATACACTTTGCCTTTATAAGAGCCTTTTTCAATCATTCGCATCATTTCAAAGCCTAAGGATCCCTCCTTGGACGACGCCCCAATCAAGGCTATAGATTTTGGATTCAAAAGTGCATCAAGCTTCATATCTGTTCTCCTTAGGAATTCATAACGGGGATCGCCCAGAAAACAATCATGATAATGGTTGTTGCCAGACCAGCCACCATTAGTAGCTTCGCATATAGTTTATCCCTTTTGTAGTCAGATCGCACAAGTTCGCTTTCCGGTATCACGTGCATTTTTTCTAAGTACTGTTTCTCCGCTTCTGTCGGCACCTGACCTTTTGAGCCTAAGTAAATGGCAAGAAAGTTCAGATAAACCCCTATCAAGAATGGGTGAAAGATTCCAGAGAAACTGAGACTGG
Organism: uncultured Clostridia bacterium; assembly: GCA_937880545.1. Lineage (GTDB taxonomy): Bacteria > Bacillota > Clostridia > Peptostreptococcales > Acidaminobacteraceae > DUVM01. The sequence goes on from CALFKA010000101.1 coordinate 651, forward strand.
TAAAGCGCATAATGGTCTCGGCACCAATTTGACCGAGAAAACCAAACAGCATCCCTAAAAAAGCGCCTCTTTCTGTTATTTTGTCGCTCCAAACACTGGCAAAGGCAACTGGACCCCATGAAGCAGCAATGATTGTAGAAGCAAACCAGCTGATCACCCGAATAGCTGGCGGGTTAAAATATGCTAAAAGCAGAGCAATGAAGGAAAGTCCCAGCATAATAAACCGACTGCTGCGTAACTGACTCTTGTCAGATTTAAACTTAAAATCGACAACATCATTGGTGGCACTGAATCCAGCAACCGACAAGAACGTGGAGGCAGATGATAGACCGGCTGCCATAATTCCTGTTAGTACTAGAACACCGACAATTTTGGGCATTACATTAAACGCAGCCCAGATCATCACTTTTTCAGTTGGTTCAATATTCGGATTAATGTTGATCATACTGATCGCCATAAGATATAAGAACGTCAGGAATAGCGTCGTGCATATCGAAGCGATGGCACCTGAGCGAAATGTCACATGCTCATTTTTCGCCATGAGATTTCTGCTCGCCTGCCAAGGGCTAACAGAAACCGTCACGAGCCACACAACACCAATCGTGATCATATAGCTCATCGCTTGATAGACTGTTCCGCCATCTAAATTTCCGTGGAATCTTAATAGTCCTTCGGGAGTGTTTGGGTTCGCTAACAGGCTGGGAACAAGATTGGCTATCCCCCCCGCCTCTCGAAAAATAAAGGGACCTGCCACTAGGGTGGCTCCTATGAAAATAAGAAACATGATTGTGTCAGTAAGTATTACTCCGCTACTTCCGGAGTAGAACGTAAATGACGTAAAACTCACCCAGCTGATCATCAGACAGACAATGACACTAAATCCCGTCAGTTCCTGCATCAGTAGGGTCGTCCCTTGCAAAACCGCTAAGAGATAAGCAACCATCGAGATAATCGTTGTAATTCCGGCAAGGCTTTGAACTCTCTTAGAGTTGAACCGATCTCCAAAATACTGAGGCATCGTAATGACTTCCATTCGCCTGATATATCTCCCAAAGAACATTGGACCAAATATGTATCCGGCTGCACATAAAACGTTTATCATGATCATCGCCGTAATATGACCAGTATAAGTCCATGCCGTATCTCCCATAAACCCATTGGTGGACAGCATAGACGCAAACAGGGTTCCGGCAATCAAAATAGTGGGAGCGTTTCTGCCACTTACATAGTAATCATCAACATCCTTAACTTTGCTGCCGGCATAGTTGCCGACAACCATATAAACCACTAAGCTTATTAGAACACCAATAGTATAAATACTCATTTCTTCCTCTTTCGTGACCCTTTCAGAAATCAACTATCAGTTACAAAGTAAATGTTTATTCTTTAGTGTCGGTTCTCACCAGATATTTCTTCTCTTCCTGATCCAGTCGATAATACATATAGAAACCTACTCCAAAAGACCAAAGGCCTACGAAAAGAGCAAATATAATTTCACCCATAATTCTCCCTTTCTTGAAATAAGTGGATTCAATCTGTTTTTCTACAGTTCTAAGCGCTTCTTCTGTCTTTCACGATCCTCCTGCAGAACCTTACCAGAGGCATACTGATACTCTTCTAGCGCTTCCATAATGGAAACAATGCAGTTGTCACGGAGTTGTTCAAGTTCCCTGAAATCAACCCCATCACTTTGCTCATCTGTTCCTTCCACCATTTTTTCAATTAATTCATCTGTAAGCTCCGGCGCTTCCAGTTTGGTCCATGGAAGTTTAAGAGCAGGGCCGAATTGCTTCATAAAGTGGTGCATGCCTTTCTTGCCCCCAGCTAACCAGTAGGTAAGATTGGTTCCCATAAAAGCCCAACGAAGCCCTGCTCCGTAGATGATGGCATCATCGAGTTCTTTCGTCGTAGCAACATCATCGTTGACAAGCCAAAGTATCTCTCTCCAGAGGGCTTCGAGTAGTCGGTCTGCCAAGAATCCTTCTATCTCTGTTCGCACTTTCAGCGGCTTCATCCCAATCAATTCATAGAACTCAGCCGCATTGTCAACACTCTCCTGCAACGTCTTCTCTCCCCCGACTACTTCGACCAGAGGTAGTAAGTACACAGGATTAAAGGGATGTGCCACGACAAATCTTTCACGATGCTTCATCTTCGATTGGAGCCTAGTAGGAAGAAGACCTGAAGTGCTTGATCCGATAATGGCATCGGGGCGAGCGAATCGATCAATATCCGATAAAAGCGGGATTTTGATCTCTTCGTTTTCCGGAGCACTTTCCTGGATATAATCAGCATCTTTTACAGCTTCTTCCAGATTGGCAGTAAAACGGAATGTTCCCTTCTTGTCTTCTGGTACATTGATCACTCGCTGCAGGGCCTTATCAGCATTTTTAATCACTTCACGAATGTTCTGTTCTGCCCCTTCGTAAGGATCCGTGGCAACAACATCAATCCCCCGGTGAAGACATCGAGCTGCCCAGCCAGCGCCGATCACCCCAGTACCAACTATCGCTACAGTTTTGATTTCTTTTGCTTTTATCATGTCACGCTCCTATACTCTTAGCTTCAGTTTCTTACGCGCCTCTTCAGGACCAATTACGCGCGCACCCATACGCTCAATGATTTCTTTCGCCCGTAAGACCAAGTCTTCGTTTGTTGCCAACACTCCACGGTCCAAGTAAATATTGTCTTCTAATCCGACGCGTACATTGCCACCTACAAGAACACTCTGAGCAACCCATGGCATTTGAAGTCTCCCGATAGCAAAGCTTGCAAAGTTTGCTCCTTCTGGTAGGGCATGTTTCATAGCCAGAATGTTCTGAGTCGTCGCTTCAATTCCATAAGGGATGCCCATGCATAGCTGGAATAAGGGGTTAGGACCAATTAATCCTTCTTTAATCAGTTCTTTAGCTTGCCAGATGTGACCCATTTCCATCACTTCGATTTCCGCCTTCACACCCGCTGCCTGAATGCGTCTGGCAGTCTCACGAAGCTGTTGATACGTTGCGATGTATGCAGAAGCGGCGTAATTCATTGTCCCCGCATCTAAAGTAGATATCTCAGGTTTGATGAGTTCAATATGACGCACACGCTCAGCAGGCGAAATCATATCCGTTCCCGGTCCCCCTCTCCAAGGTTCCTCTTCATCTGGTACGTAGTCGGCTCCCATTCCTGCCGTAATGTTAAGTACCATGTCAACTCCGCTTTCGCGAATGAGCTTGGCTGTTTCAACATAGAGATCTACATCTCTGCTGAACGCTCTCGTTTCAGGGTTGCGAACATGAACATGTACAACCGCTGCACCGGCTTTTGCCGCTTCCACACAACTGGCCGCAATCTCTTCAGGAGTAACGGGGACATGTGGGCTTTTTACAGCTGAATCCCCGCTACCGGTAACAGCACAAGTAATAACAACTTCGTAATTCATCGAATCCTCCTATCGTTCAACTTTAAAGACCGTTTGGTCCTCAATTTCTTCAGTAAGTGCATACAATGCACGCTCAACTAGACGGCGTCTTACTTTATATTGTTGTTCTTTCGTCAGAGATGGGTCTCCTAATGGATAAGGAATAGAAACAGTAGGAACAATTCGATTCGCCCCTACGCTAAGAGCAACTGGAATAATATTACAAAGTTGAACAACAGGAAGTCCTGCTTTCTCAATTTCTTTCACTATCGTTGCACCGCAACGCGTACAAGTGCCTCATGTCGCCACTAAAAGGACGCCACCCACTTGATTGCGAATCAGTTCATTAAGGATCTCTTTTCCCATCCTCTGCGCTTCAGCCTGCGTCGTTCCCGTTCCTACAGTAGAGAAGAAGTGGGAATACAACGTATTAAAAACACCTTCGCGTTCAAGTTCTCGAAGTGCGTCGAGCGGGACAATAACATTGGGGTCCGCGTCCGCGGCCGCAGGATCAAATCCAGCGTGAATTGTCTTGTACTCTCCTGCTTCAAGTCGGTCCATGGAGGAGATATCATAAGCTCCCCACTTTGTTGCAGATGCAGACTGTATTCTGTCCGGATTATCAACCGGAACAATACCGCCCGTTGTGATAACAGCGATTCTTGCCGATTTCAAATCTTTGAGAGCTTCCGCAATCTCGACCAGCTCTTTTGGGGGGATTTCAAGCTCAGTCTTGTATGGCTCAGAGGCCATTTTCTTCAGAAGCATGTCAACGCCTCGCTTCGCAGCCGAAACGGGAGGATCAAGCCAGATCTGGCGACGGATCCCCTGACCGAAATAACCTTCTTGTTCCGCCCAACTTAAGGGTTCGCCTCGCATGAGTCGGTTGGCGTAGTTGGCCATTTTCTTTGTGTCTTCTCTCATTTTGGCTGCGCTTCTTCCACCGATAAATACGGGGAATTCTTTTCTGAACATCTCCGCACCGGGGTTCTCCTCATTCATAGAGGTCAACACCGGAATGTGATATTTTTCCTTTACCGCTTTACAAATTGTTCCGCAGGCAAATCCATAACGACCCGCCTGGAAAGCCGGACCGGCAAAGAAAATGTCCATTTCCAACTCGTCGAGAAAACCGAGAATTTTTTTCACAGCCTCTTCTTCATGCGTCCCCAAAAAATTGTCTCCACAAATGACCGTATGCGTTATCTCAATATCTTCTAATTCGTTTTGCAGTGCAAGACCAGGTCCCATGACACCCTCTCTTATTTCGGGTGTTAGGTCTGCCTTTTCCTCCCCGCCTATTCCAGCAAAAAATTGATTGATGTAAAGTACTGCTTTTCTCATATCAATACTCCTTCATGGTTTTGGTGCTATGCCCGGCAATAGCATCCCCGCAGAACATGGCATTGTTTTCCATGATGATCGAACCATCTTCTCTGACAGAAGGACCTAGTATCTCGTCGTCGGCCCATCCACCCGACAAACCATCTCGTCCCAGCGCATCCAGCTCACCGATGACTTTCTTTGCTGCCGGTAGCTCAATTAATTGGGAGACATCCCCCGTGGAAACCAAAGCATTGGCTGCTTCACTCATTACCACCAGAGGCTGACTCCTTCCATCCCGGCCTGTGCATTCATTGCTGACTCCTACTGTATGGATACCTGCTGCTTCCAGCACTTCAATGCATCGAATATAGTCCGCATCAGGGTTTCCATATCCTTCCTCAGTGACGATGGCGCCTTTTGCGCCGAGGGATTTAGCAATCTGTGCCACAAAAGTAGCAGAACGTTCTTTTTGAGTTAGGGAAACATTGAGATTACTCAGGATGACTCCTAAGAAATTTAGCGTTTTCCCGTGCTCGGCATATAGCTCTTTAATCAGAGGAAAGTTTTGTATGTCGTAAGTAGACCACTTGGAGCTTGATGGCATAAAACTCCCCGAAATAAGACATCCATCAAGAATTTCGTTTGGATGGACAAACGTTGGCACATAACGATTCATATCCCAGCCATAAATTAAATCATTATAGCCTGACTCTTCCATTTGAGATTGGGCTTGCATCACCAAGACAACAGGAGGAAGCTCCATCTCAGCCTGAGTCCGATCAAGGATCGGAGCTAATTCATAGTTCTCAATCGTTTCCGGCGTGTGTTCAATCAAAACACTCCCGATGTATTCAGCAAATCTGTGGACTGCCATCCGAATTGCAGTGTTTTTCTTCTGCTGCTCTCTTCGGTCAGGCTCATCACTGTCAATGACGAGACAGATATTAATGAGTGCAGAGAAAGGTGAGTATTTCGCTCCTCCCCCGTTCATATCAATCAATCCATCGCCAAAGCTTCCCCAGTGCTTCCCTACGCCGAGAACAGAAACTCCACTGGTGGCGTGGAGACTCCCCTCACCACATGGAGTGACATCTCCCGTCACCCCCGGAAACAAAGGACGACCATCCATTCGTACGCGCGGCTCAGCCGCTTCCTTAACCGGCACAATTCTTATGTCTTCTCCTGGCCTGGCGATTTCAATATCTATGTCTAGAATGTGATCATCTTCACGCAAAAAAGCCAATGCTTCTTCTTTGTTAATACTGATCACTCCATCATCAAATGAAGTCTCCGGACCAAAGATGACATCTCGGACAGTAAATCTGCCAATCGTCAAATTCATTGCAACCTCCAACTCTAATCATGATTACCAAATTTAGAATACCACCCCTTCTGCTTGCTGTCAATTTCTCTATCTTAATCATGATGTGCATTTATTACGTAATAAAATGACTTACAAACCTCTCGAGGTATGTAAATGTTAATGAAATTCAGCTACATAAAACACAGCAGAGCTCTCATTGTGAAATATTATCACCTTAAAAGGACATAAACATAACTATTTTGATGTAAGAAGGTTGCCATTTTGTCTCCATGTTTTGACACGTTCTAGGCGAAATAAAAACGGCTCTATATAAGCCGAATTGGTTGTAATACTTTTTCTATCATAGATATTATGGATTAGTTCTCCCACTCTCCTTTTATGAAAAAACGGATAATACCCATAAGCTCATCCTTAAAATGCTCGAATTTAATATCCTGGCGAAGGTCGTTGAGTACCGCCTGATATGCATAGATGGTTCCTGTGTTAATTCGATGGACATCCCTCGGCTGAATGTATCTATCCTTAACTAAATCATCGAGAAGCACACGGTTTCTAACATAGATATTCTTTCCACCATACATCTGCTTCACCAGCTCCACTTCGATATGCCATTCTTCCGGGAAAATGGTGTAATAATCATTCATTGTGGTATCTAGCGAGTTTCTATATTTGGGGCTGAAGAAGATCTCATAAAACATCTTAGGTTTTTCAAAGGATTGGTCGATGAAAAAAGACCAAATCTCCATATAACGCTCATAAGCATCCGTATAGTGTTTGGCCACTCGGTCAATTCGGAGGGTATATTCAGCTAAATAGCGCATGGACATATAAAATAATAAATGATCTAAGTCATCGAAATAATTATAGAGAGTCGCAGAATTATAACCCGCCAACTTAGCGACATTTCTAATAGTGATTTTGTCAAAACCTTCTTTCTGCATAATTTCATCAGCAGAAAGAATAAACTTAGCCATCATTCTTTTGCGCAACCTTGCTTTTCTCTCCATTGTCCTTCCCCAAAAAGTAACAAGTTTATATTTTTGATCATATCAGAGATTACTTGCTTCGAAAAGAACAGCAAAAAAACGTTCAAAATGCCAATCACTGACAATTCAAGTGTTTTCATCATATCTTTTCGAATTAATAGAATGAATCAACTTATAAGGCGGATAGTTTTGAAAGTATCCTATTCGCTATCTTGCCTCAATGCATACAGAAGCGGGATCTCTCCTTTCTCCGTCAGATCCTTTACTGTCAGGTAGTCAAGAAATGTTACCTCTTCTCCTATTTCAAAGAAGGCAACTGACCCTTTCTTCATCCAGCCTACTGGAAAACCGAGGAGATCGCACCAATCGGAGAAAGTAGGTTCATGACCTACAAGAATGAGGATATCCTCTTTTGTCTCCGCCATCGCTCGATAGAGCTCTCGGGTATCGCCGATTGCCACCCAGTCTTGAAGCTCCATCTTCACATCCAAGTGTTTTTCCAGTTCTTCTGCCGTCTGATATGCTCTGACAAGAGGAGAGCTGATCAGGCGAACAGTATAATCTTTCAGAGCATCGCATAGTCTTGGATAGGCTGCTTCAATCTTCTGCCTTCCTTCCTCAGTCAGAGCTCGCAGGCCATCCGGTTTCATTCCTCGTTCTTCTGCAATGGCGTGACGGATCAGCATGAATAACATGGGATTGCCTCCTACCTTTCTTGTCTTTGCTATTTTTTAATTGTACCATGATTTTTTTGTGACACTTATTAGTTTTTGTGCAGAATAATAATTCTTGAGTATAATGTAGATAAACGGGTGTTTTCTGACTGTTGTTTTAATCGAAAAGATTACCAGAATGTGGCAATTGCTTTTGACAATTACTAGGGTATGGATTAAAATACACTCTACTGAAATAAAATTTCAATGAAATTAAAAGGAGGACACATTGAAGAAGCACACGGTTGTATTACTAGCACTCTTGCTGGTTTTTGCTTTGGTGATCGGTGCCTGCTCGAAACCCGCAGAACCCGCACCCACACCCCCGGCAACAGAATCCCCGGCAGAGACACCCCCACCCGCTGACACACCACCGGCGAGCGGTGACAGCGTCGAACTGACGGTTCAGGCAGAATCTGCCTGGGTCCCTCACTATCAGAACGCGATCGAGCGCGTCATCGCCGCTTTCCCCGAAGCCAATATCAAAATCATCGAAATTGGTGCCTTTGATCATCTTGATACCATTGACACCACCGATGCCACCAATGTCGACGTAGCCGACGTCTTCGCGCTTCCGGCCGACCGTATCTATGGTCTGTCAAATGCCGAAGTACTCGCCGGCATCGACTCCCAGAAACTTGCATCTGACCTCGGCGGATTTGCCGACTTTGATGCAGGACTCGGCGGAAACTTCAAGATTGGCGAAGAATACCTCGCCTTCCCCTACAACATCGAAACGCTGATCTCCTTCGTCAACGTCGCCAATGGCAAAGCCGAAGGTGTCGACTACACGCAACCGCTCGAGCTCAACGATGTCACCAAACCGGAGACCATTCTCCTGCCCGCGTTTGACGCTTGGTTCGGGGTTGCCCTGACCAACTCCGCAGGGATTGAACTTCTCGGAAGAGGCGACGATGGCGTTCTGTTCTCCGACATGACGAAAGAATGGGCAGACCTCGAGCCCGAAAAACAGGCTGCTATTGAAGCCCTCTTCAACTATTGGAAAGTCCAATACGACAACAACACCCCCCTCTTCGACCCTGAAGCCGGATGGGGATATATTGACGATACCTTTGCTACCGGCGGTGGCGGCGTCATCCGTATCGGCGGCCCCTGGGATACCAGCAGTGTCTCCGAACAAGCCGGCGACGGAGCTGACCTTGAAGTCTATCCGCTTGGACAGATTACAGTAGCCAGCTTGCCCCTGACCCACTGGAAAGGTGGCTGGGGACTGGGCATCAACAGCCGCATCGAAGAAGATGCGCACAAGATGGACATTGCCCATGCACTGATCAAAGAAATCGTCAATCCTGAATATGCTGTGGATCTCTTCAAGGCCACCGGCAAAATCCTTGAGAACGTCAGTGGCGACACCTATGCCGCCAGCGACCTCTCTGACATCGACAAGAAGGTTATCGCCTCTGTCATCGCTTCCTATGAAGAAGCTCCTGCACGCCCGCTCTTCACCGAGTGGGGTCGCGTATGGGACACCTGGAAAAACAGCATCCTTTCCTGGAATGCGCAGGTCCCCGCCAATGCAGAAGAGGCATATAAAGAGATCAAAGCTTCCTTTGATGCGATGATGACAAACTTCTAAACACAACCAATGAAAGGAAGAAAGGGTTCGCTCCCTTTCTTCCTTTTTCATAGGAGTCTCTATGTCCAAGATAACCCTCTCCCGAAAAGGGCTGATGATCCTGCTCATCCTGTGTGCGGCGATCGTATTTCTATTAAGTCTGGAAGTACTCGTTCTCACAAAAGATGCGGATATCTTTCGGGAATTTGAACAGCAGCTGCCTGAGGCGACGTTTTCTGACTACCTGAATGCCCGTATTTTTACCTATATTATTCAAGTCGTTCCCGTCCTCTCGGTCGCACTATATACATTTTTTCTTGGCAAGCGATTCGGGACTCCACCTATGTACCGCCTGATCTGGGGGCTTCTCCTGGGAGGGGCAGCGATGCTTCGCGCCCTGCAGACGAACCTTCGCACACCTCTTTCCCTGTTGCTCCTGATCCTCTACATTGCACTTATCCTCGTCGTCATCAACATCCATCGTTTCTCAGAAGGCAGGTGACCATTGAAGACCACCCCACTTCTTCTCGATGACATTGGAAATGTCCGAGAGAGAAAAAACCTATATCTAAAAGAGCTTTTTGAAGCAGAAGCTGCCGGAGCGCAGGAAGAAGTCCGCCGGATCAAAGCTGCCCGCTCCGACCACCCCTACATCGTTTCGCTTAAAGAAGCACAGGCTAGGGAGACACAGTTTCTGCTGGAGCTCAAGAAGAAAACGGATGAATTTGAGCGCACTCTTGCCTCAGATGATCCGCTGAAAAAACTCAAAGTCGATACCTTTGAAGCCCGGGAAAAGGCTGCTTTCTATCAGCCGCTCCGGGAGCTGAGTTATGATTTTGAACTGGAAGATCGCATCAACCACTTCCGGCTCCATCAGCTTCCCCGCATTGTGGCAGACCAGGAGTCGTTGAGGGAGCGCATCGCCGTTGTCGAGGCAGAGCTCTCCCGGGAAAGATCCCAGGACCACGGCGCCTATGAACAGGAAACAGTCCGTTTCCGCACGGAAAGAAAAATGCGGCTTAGCGAAGAGATCGACGAACTCAAAGAAAAGCGTAAAGAGCGTTTGATCAGTGATAAAGCCTATACCAACGAAAAGAAGATGGCGCAGCTCAAGACCCGCGATGATATCCTTGCAAGGGAAAACTCACATCCGGTGAAGCTTTTAGAAGAAGAACTTCGCAACTTGCGCCACCGACTGAAGGCGGACAAACGCCTGGCTCTCAAAGTACTTGAAAGTGATATCTCAGATGTCCGTCGAAAGACACCTGTCGAGACGGAGCAGCGATTTCCCTGGAGAAGTATCGTATCGATCCCTTTTCCGGGCATCGGGCAGTTCCTGAACAAACAGTGGCAAAAGGGAATCCTTTTCCTGCTCGCCTCTCTCTTGATCTACCTGGTCGCCATCCCCTATGCGTTGGGTTATGGCAACTATCAGGGCTCAGGTATCAGCGGGCTGATCAGTCTTGCTGAAGGAGGTGCTCGCCTGGACCGCTCCATCATCTTCATGGTCGAGGGCATCATCGCGATCTTCCTTCTGGTATTTGCCGCCGCTCTTCTTCTCATCTCTTTCAAGGATGTCTATACGACTGAGAAAAGGAAAACCCAAGGTATCCGCCCCTTCACCTGGTTTGAAAGCCGCCAGACGATCGAAGAAAAAGGTTTCCCATATCTCGTGTCTCTGCCGGCACTCATCGTCATTGTCTTCATCGTGCTTGTTCCGATCATGACGACAATCCTCATCTCCTTTACCAACATGGATCCCCAGCATCAGTCAAAGTTCCAATGGATCGGGCTTGCCAACTACAAGCTCATTGCTCTGGGGCAAGGCATCGCGGGAAGCGCCTTTTGGCTCATCTTGGGATGGACCCTCATATGGACCATCGGTGCGACGACCGTTGCGATCGCCATCGGCTTTTTCCTGAGCCTGCTGGTCAATCAGGAGAGACTAAAGGGCAAGAAGTTCTTCCGCACGGTTTTCTTACTTCCTTGGGCGGTTCCGGCATTTATCACGATCATGTTCTTTTCGATCATGGTCTCCTCGACCGGACCGATCACACAGATTCTCAAGACATTGACGGGGCAGATCATTAATATCAAGAACTCTTCTCTCCTCACTCGAATCTTTCTGATCTTCCTTCAGGGATGGCTGGGGAGTGCCTATATCTTCTTGCTCTCCACCGGCGTGCTACAAGGTATCCCCTCCGACCTCTATGAGGCGGCAGAGATTGACGGAGCGACCAGCTGGCAAAAGACAATGCGCATCACGGTGCCGCTTATCCTCTTTCAAACAGCGCCGCTACTTGTCGGCCAGTACACCTTTAACTTCAACAACTTCTCCATCATCTTCCTCTTCAATCAGGGGCGGCGGTTTAACCCTACGCACTATGGAAACTTGGCGGAAAGTACGGATATCCCGATCTCCTATATTTACAAGGTGACGATACAGAATCAGTATCAGGGGATCGGCGCAGCGATTACGATCGTCATCTCCATCGTCCTGATGTTTGTCGCTTGGCTTGGCTACCGCAATACCAAGGCCTTTAAGGAGGAAAAACTGTGAAGAAAAAGAAAGAAGGTCTCTATCTTTCGGACCGTCCTCCCCTAAGTCCGCTGGGAAAAGTGCTCCTGGCACTTTCCTATGTTGTCCTCGCGGTATGGTCGATCGTCATCCTGTGGCCTTTGTCACAGATGGTGATCTCAAGCTTTAACGGGACGCAGACGAAAAACATCACTATGGGCAGACGTTTCGAGTTCTCCTTTAAGCACTTTGAGTTTCTTTTCAAGGAGACAAACTTTCTGCTGTGGGTAAAAAACACCCTGTTCATCGCAGTTGCGACAGCTCTTTTGACCCTGATCATCGTGTCGTTCACCGGCTACGCCTACTCGCGTTACCGATTTGCCGGACGCAGGGCAAGTCTGCTCTCAATCATGCTGATTCAGACGATCCCGACCTTTGCAGGTATCACAGCCTTTTATACGATGCTCAGTATCATCTCAGGATTTGCTCCCTTCTTTTCCCGGCAGCTTTTCCTCATCCTGATCTACGCAGGTGGAGGAATTGCCTCCAACACCTTTATACTAAAAGGCTATATTGACTCTGTTTCTACTGAGCTTGACGACGCTGCCCGCATCGACGGCTGCTCGAACATGCAGGTCTATCGACTAATCATCATGCCGATTGCCCGCCCGATGCTCTCAATCATCGCGCTGTGGAGCTTTATCGGGCCTTTCATGGACTACATGCTGGCGGCGATTCTCCTGACAAACAATGAGTCACTGACTCTCGCCCCCGGGCTCTTCACACTCATCAACGACACCCGCACCATGAATCAGCCGGCCTTTGCCGCCGGAGGACTCCTGACTGCGATTCCCATAATCATTCTTTTCATCGCCCTGCAGAACCAGCTTGTGAGCGGACTGGCTCAAGGCTCTGTGAAGGGGTAGGAGGCAATATGCGCGTCGAAATGAAAGACATCGGAAAAAAATATGAAGGCAGAGAGAATTTTACTCTCCGCCATATCGACCTGACGATTGAAGAACAAGCCTTCTGTGTCATCCTGGGACCTTCAGGGTGCGGTAAGAGCACACTCCTGCGCATGATTGCAGGACTCAACTCCATCACTGAAGGAGAACTGATCTTCAATGGCAAACTGATGAACAAGGTCCCGCCAAAGGACAGAGACATCGCCATGGTGTTCCAGTCCTATGCCCTCTATCCTCACATGAGCGTCTACGACAATATGGCCTTCAGCCTCTCACTGAGAAAAGAGCCCAAAGAGGTGATCCGCGATAGAGTAATGGAAGCGGCAGAAATTTTGCAGATTACGGAGTATCTCTACAACAAACCCTCCGATATTTCCGGAGGACAGCGACAGCGCGTCGCTCTTGGACGAGCCATGGTTAGAAAACCGCGTGTCTTTTTGATGGATGAGCCACTCTCCAATCTCGATGCCAAGCTAAGAGAACATATGAGAGTAGAGCTCGTGCGACTCCACAAGAACCTGGGCACCACCACCATCTATGTCACCCACGATCAGACGGAAGCCATGACCATGGCAGATTTGATTGTATTAATGAATGACGGCAAGATTATGCAACAGGGGAGTCCCGAGGAATTCTACCATCGTCCTGAAAACCTCTTTGTTGCCGGTTTCATAGGTTCCCCTACGATGAATATCTATCCCGGCATGATCAAGGACGGTAAGTTTATCTCCAAAGGCGGCGCTCTTGAAGTAGAGCCGGCACCCAAAGATGCCCAAGCTCTGCAGGATTTTGAGGGTAAAGATGTCCACATGGGCATCCGAAGCGAGCGTCTTCTTTCCGGAAAAGATGAAAAGAACACCTTTGCTGCCGAAGTCGATGTCATCGAGATGTTAGGGAAAGAAAAACTCCTCAACTGCAAAATGACAGATGGGAGCGACATTGTCATATCGGTTCCAGGCCACTTCGAGTACGAAGTCGACGAAGTCCATAACTTCCACTTTGATCTTGAAGCCCTCCACTTCTTTGACTCGCAGACGAGCGAACGCATCAGTTAGCCCGTCACAGCCAAATGAGACCATAACTAACCTGACCCCCAAAAGTTGGGCCTAGAATCCAATTCAGGGGGTCATATTTATACCTAATCACATTTTCTGAGGAGAATGAAATCAGATTGTGAGATAGTTTCCTCGTTCAGAAGTGTTTGAGTTGACTTTTTTCCTCTGTCATAGATGTCTCAGAGGCAACGGGCATACTCTTCTTGACAGATTCACTGAGATCGCTGAGGATCCAGCCGCGATCGAGCTTTCCGATCTCCTTCCTGCAAAAAGCACAAGTACCGTCCGCTCTTACGCTCAGTGTCGAGTTGCATTCAGGACAACGTGTGATGGACACTTCGTCTCTGCGATGTGTTTTTTTACCAAGAGGTCTTGAAAAAGTCAAATGATAAATAGTAGAACCGGAGGGGAGCTTCCCTCCTGCCAGTTGTTTTCCGCTGCGTTCATCAATTCTTCGGCATCGGATATTGGTATTGAGTTGAATTTTCAGATATTCCCTGCCTCCCCTTTCAGCAAAGGACTCGATAGTGACCATAGGAATCATGGCCTGCTCTATCACGATTTTTTCTTTCTTTCTGATCAGCTCGCAGATCAGTCGGTGGTTTTGCCAAAAGAGCGGTTCGTCCATAAATATTCGCAGAGCCCGCCAGTCCCTGTTTTCTATCGCCCACTGGTACTGAGAAATGACAGACGTCACCAACACGATCATATTCGATTCGTCAAATCCGGGATCCTTCGCCAGGAGTCGATGCAGGCCTTCTCTTTTTATCAACTCCTGCGGATACGGCCCAAAATTCTCTTCGAAAAAACTGCGCAGCCCTCCGAGCGAGTGGAGCCTCCTTCGGATTGAGAGCGTGCCAATGACTACAAATAAAGCAAAGACAGCCAAAACAATGAGAAATACAGACAAGTAAGAGGGCATTTCAAACTCCTTTGTCAAAAGCACTTAGCCATCAACAAACAATCCATCGAATCGGAGTCACACAACAATAAAGGAGATCGTTTCTAACTAATAGTATAAACAATCGTGTGAAAAAAAAGGACACGAAAGGGTACACTTTTGCGTTTGTCCCCTCTTTTTAATAAGATTTCATGAATAATACCTCTGTACAGTTTCTAAAAATGGAGTAGAATCTCCATAGGAGGTTCACTATGTCCCGCACTTTTTCCCTGAGCGCTGTAAAAGGCATTGCTCTGGGGTTTGCCATTATCATTCTTACCGGCTCACTGCTTCTGATGCTGCCCTTTTCCCACCACGGACAGCTCTCTTTTATCGATGCACTCTTTACGGCAACTTCCGCCACCTGTGTTACCGAGATCGGAAGAGCACACGTCTGAACTCCAGTCACATCACGA
>CALFKA010000102.1 GCA_937880545.1 uncultured Clostridia bacterium
GAGATCGTGATGTGACTGGAGTTCAGACGTGTGCTCTTCCGATCTAGAAGATGGATTTTTCCTCATTAGTAGAGAAAAGACAAAGTACCAGATCATTTGATCCGGAGAAACCGATATCCAGAGAAGATATGCTGTACTGCCTGGAGGCTATGCGCCTCGCTCCAAGTGCCAGTAATGCGCAGCCTTTCTTCTTCCATGTGTGTGAAGGAGAAAAAGCAAAAGAGATTGCCCAGGCGACGCAAAGCATGGGGATGAATCGCTTCACGACAAATGCTCCGATACAGGTGGTGATCAGCGAGGCTTCTTACAATCCCACGGCTGCCATTGGCTCTCGCATCCGCGATCAGGACTTCCGCGCGGTAGACATCGGCATCGCTTCGATCCAATTCGCGCTGGCAGCCACTGAAAAAGGAATCGGCACATGCCTTCTCGGTTGGTTTGATGAAAAACGTATTCGAGAGATTCTTGGCATTAAAGAAAGAGTACGGCTAGTAATCTCTGTGGGATACCCTCAAAAAGATGTGCTGCGAAAAAAAGTCCGTAAACCCCTTAGACAGTTGACCGATTATGTAAAGGAATAATGGCAGATCTATTTAAACAGAATATTTCACCAAAGGGAAGTCTCGGCTCAGCGCAGAAATTCTGCGTTTTTTTTGTGTGTTCTCGCCGTTTCAGGTTGCAATTCAGAAGGGCCTCGTTTAGTATTGAAGTGTATTGATTATAGGAGGTTTTATGGAAAAATTCTTTCGTCTCAAAGAGCACCACACGGATGTCAAAACCGAGATATTTGCAGGGACAACAACTTTTCTAACCATGGCTTACATCCTGTTTGTCAACCCACAGATTCTCGCACTCGCCGGGATGGATCACACAGCTGTTTTCATCGCCACAGTCCTTGCCGCCGTCGCCGGTACACTTGTCATGGGACTTGTCGCCAACGTTCCTTTTGCTCAGGCTCCCGGCATGGGACTCAATGCCTTCTTTACTTTTACCGTTGTCTTTGGCATGGGCTTCACCTGGCAGCAGGCGCTGGCTATGGTCTTTATCTGCGGTCTCATTAATATTCTTATCACCGTCACCAAAATCCGCAAAATGATTATGAGAGCCATCCCTGAATCTCTCCAGTATGCTATTAGTGGGGGTATCGGGCTCTTTATCGCTTACATCGGACTTATCAATGCTGGATTTCTGCAGTTCTTGGGAGAAGCTCCCATCGGCGAAGGCACAGGCATGTTTGCCAAAGTCGTTCCTTCTCTGGTCGACTTTACCAGCCCTGATGCCCTCGTCGCACTTGCGGGACTTGTGATCACCGTCGTTTTGATGCTTCTGGGTGTTAAAGGAGCGATTCTCCTTGGTATTCTCCTGACAACGGTCATTGCCGTCGTCACCGGTGTCGTGCCGCAAGAGCTGATCAATTTCTCCACCAGCACTGTGAGCCTTGGAAACCTCAGCAACACCTTCCTGAAGCTCGATATTCCGGGACTGTTTGCAGATCCGGGCAAGCTTCTCCTCGTACTGACGACGATCTTTGCTTTCTCTCTGACTGACACCTTTGATACCATCGGCACCTTCCTTGGAACAGGCAGGAGAAGTGGCATTTTTGATGAAGAAGATCTGCAGACATTTGAAGAAGGTCACGGCTTCGCATCAAAGCTTGACAAAGCACTCTTCGCAGACGCCACAGCAACATCCATCGGAGCCCTCTTGGGAACATCGAACACCACAACATATGTTGAGAGTGCTGCCGGAATCTCCGTTGGTGGTCGCACCGGTCTGACCTCTGTTGTCACTGCGATCTATTTCCTTCTTTCGCTGGTACTTCTTCCTATCATCGGAATCGTACCGGCTGCCGCGACAGCCCCCGCCCTTATCGTCGTGGGAATTCTGATGGCAGAGAGCATCGGTAAGATCGACTGGGAAGATTTAAGTGTTGCGATTCCTTCCTTCTTCACACTTGCCATGATGCCTCTTGCTTACTCGATTACAACAGGTATCTCCACCGGATTCATCTTCTACTGCATCTCCATGATCTGTACAGGCAAAGCGAAAAAAGTCCATCCGATCATGTACATCGTAACGGGTCTGTTTATCCTCTCGATGATCCTGACGGCTCTGGTCAACTGATCCTAATAGCAACAGACCTTCCGCTCAAGACGGAAGGTCTGTTTTTATGTCTTTCTAATTATTTTCTATTTCAGTGCCCATGGCGGTCTTGCCAGAGGCTGATCATTTTCTCCCACCACCTTGGCGGGAAATCCCTCAAGAATTTGATTGTCAGTGAACGTACTTCTCTGTTTGACAAGCGTTCCCGATGTCACGAGAGTATTCTCACCCAGAACACTATAATCACAGACGATGGCGCCGGACTCAATGATGCTCCCCTTTCCTATCGTTGTCCCATGAATCATACATCCGGGTCCGATGGTAACATAGTCTTCGATCACAAGACGATTGTCGGGCAGGAGATGCAGGACAGAGTTTTCCAATATCAGCACATGATCTCCAATGATGACAGGTCCGTGAGAGTCTCCGATGATTCGCACACCTGCACCTACGATGCTGTGCTTTCCGATGATGACATCCCCTGTGATTTCTGCCGTATCATAGACAACGGCAGTTGCATCTACGCGGGGAGTCTTTCCCCCATGCGGATAAAGTTTTCCACTCATATGTTCCCCCTCCGGCGGAAATTCCAGCTGGTTCTCCTCTGTACTTCCCACATCAATATTTCCTCCGCGCATTCTGGCGATCATCGCTCGGTCCTCCGGGGTGAGCTTTCGGATGACCCGCCCGGGTCTTCCCACCACCACCGATTCGTCGGGGATTACCGCTCCCGGCGGGATTATGGTCCCTTCTCCAAATATGCACATTTTCCCCACTCGACATCCCGGCAGGAAGATCGTGGAATTGCCGATTTCACACAGATCTCCGATGGACGCCCCGATGGCAATGCAGCGGTGACCGAAGATTGTCCCGCTTCCAACACTCAGAGGAGTCTCCGGCGTCCCGATCAGAACCGAATTTTCCAGCACCATGTTCCGATTTCCAAACCTGACAGAATCACCCACAGAGCGTATGATGGTTCCTTGCGCGATAATCACTCCTTTTCCATGGCGAACACTTCCATACAGGCGGGCAGAGTCGGCCTTTCTCAGCGACATGTCCATCCCCCCTTTCTTGTTTTTCTTTCTCTAAAGTGTATCACAAAGCGCATACCTCGGAAGCAAAATGACCCCCTATCACTAGGAGGTCACTGTTTCACTTTGTCTACTTTTCGAACAGGCGTAGATTGTCGGGGTTGTCAGCATAGACAAACCCACTGAAGCCTCTCTCTTCCAGTCGATTAAAAAGTCTTCCCACTTTTTTGGGTCGTTCAAATAGTGTCACTTCATATTTGTCCCGGAGCTCTTCGGCACCGGAGATAGCTTCCGTAATCATTCCTGCATCGTAGATGACAGCGATCCGTTGCTTTTCTTCCGGAATAACAAATCCTGCTTCACTTAAGATGGAGAAGATACGCTCAAAGCCGATGGAAAATCCTACAGCCGGTACATCTTCATCGATAAATTTTTCAATCAGTTTGTCGTAGCGGCCTCCTCCGGCAATGGAGCCGGGGAAGTCTGGCGTCTCAATCTCAAATACGGTTCCCGTATAATAACCCTGCCCTCTGATAAGACTCAGATCATATTCGATGGTGTATTTTCCACCGCTGAGGCGTTCACTAGCTTTTATGATACTTTCCAGGGACAGGAGTGCCTCGTGCTCACCCACGATGGATTTCACTTTTTCCAGCGCAGGTTCCTTACTCTCGAGCATCTGGCTGTACGCATCGATCGCTTCTTCTGAGCACTCCTTCTCCAGCAGTTCTTCGCGAACGCCCTCTAGACCGATCTTGTCTAGTTTGTCGAGGGTAATGGAAACAGATGAGTGCTCTTCTTCAGAAAAACCGAGTTTTGTCAGAAGTTCATTGTGGAGACGACGGTCATTGATACGCACCACAAGATTCTTCATGCCGATCGCCAGCAGAGTCTTTGCCATGACATAGATCAGTTCGATCTCGCATTCATGAGAATCACTGCCCAAGATGTCAATATCGCACTGGACAAACTCTCTCATCCTCCCTCTTTGAGGGCGCTCCGCGCGATACACTCTATCGAGCTGGATGACCTTGAAGGGAAGCGAGAGATGGGCTTTGTTGTTAGCGTAATAACGGCAAAGTGGCAACGTCAAGTCATAGCGCAGACCAATGTCAGCGAGCTCATCGACATCGCTTTCTTCGACAGCACGCTCCAGTTTCTCTCCTCGCTTCAGAATCTTAAAAATCAGGTTGAGATTGTCTCCCCCTTCACTCTTATCCAAGTTTTCGACATCTTCGAGCGCCGGTGTGAGAATGCGCTCGAATCCATTTTGCACGTATGTATGTAGAATCTTCTCTTGGAGATAGTCTCGCAATCTGGTTTCTTCCGGGAGAAAGTCACGGGTTCCGCGCACAGGTTGTATTCTCATTTTGACTCCTTCAATGTTTACATTTCCTTTACTTATACATGAAAATCGTACCATAGGAAGCCCATCAAATCAATTGTAGGCACATGTTTATATTACAATTTCCGCCCTTGTTAAAAGGAAAAGTTGTGCTATGATAATTTAATGTGTCTATATGAGAAGAAAGGACGAAAATGACAAGAACAGAGAAGAAAAGAGGGTTCGCCTCTACGGTTTCGGAGCGAAGAGAACTCATTCTTCACGGAAATTCATTCAAAGTTTTGTGGATGCTCTCCATCCCTACTCTGATGATGGCGGCGGTCTCTGCACTCATCCCACTGAGTGATGGGCTGTTCTTAAACAACAGTGCCGGTCACGTCGTAGCAGGAGCCGTGGGCTACTCTCAGCCCGTAATACAGATGGTAAACGCCCTCTCACTCGGACTTGGAACCGCTGCGATGGCGATCCTTGGCCAGCTCAATGGAATGGGAGACATGAAGGGAATACGCCATTTTTCAACGCAGATGATGGTGTTTAGCACCTTTTTGGGTATGGTGCTGGCACCGGTCATGGTACTGGCTGCCTTTGTACTTAGCAGTCGAATGGATCCACAGTTGAGCCCCTTGGTGTTCACGTATCTCAGTCTGTATGCTACCGTCATTCCCTTTCTCTTTCTGGCAGCTATCTATAACTCATTTAAAAATGCCACCGGGCAACCCGAGGCGACCTTTTACAGGATGATCATCCTTTTGATCCTCAAGATCGTCTTCAATGCTCTTTTCTTATATGTCCTCAGATGGGGCATTGTCGGTGCCGTCATGGCTTCTCTCGCCTCCTACATCATTATCGCCTTGTGGATGTATTACGACATGTTTGTCAAAGAAGGAGAGTTGAAGCTTTCTCTCAAGGGCTATCGCTACGACAAGGTTGCGATCTACAAACTCGTCCGACTGGGCATCCCAACGATGATCAGCTCCTTCATGATGAACTTGGGCTTCTTCCTCATCAATCAGGAGGTAGTAGCCTTCGGCCCAGTGGCACTAAATGCCCAGACCATCGCAAGCAATATCAACGCCATGGAGTTCACACTTCCCTCTTCTATCGGGACGACGATTACCACCATGGTAAGTGTAAACATAGCAGCAGGTCGAGAGAAGAACGCAAGAAAGATCTTCTTTCAGGGATGTCTATTGACGCTCATTCTCTGTCTCATCATGATCGGCATCTTCATCCCGCTCTCTCCAACCCTCGTGCAGCTTTTCCTCAAGAATCCCACGATGTCTCCAGCGGTAAAGAAGGAGATCTTCTCTATTGCTGTTCCTGCCATGAATATATACTCTGCTTCCGTCATCGGCTTTGGCATCTTTATGGCGGTTCAGGGAGCCTTTGTAGGACTCGCCAACACCCGCGCTCCACTGATAGCGGGAGTCCTTCGCATCTGGATCTTGCGCTACATCTTTATCCTCTTTACGAAGAAAACTCTGGGGATCTTTTCCATCTTCTGGGGAAATCTTTTTTCCAATGTTGTCGCCGCCATCATCTTCTTCATCTGGATTATGAATGTCGATTGGTCTCATCAGGGCCTTATACGGAGTGCCGGTAGCAACATAGAAGAAACAACCTCGAAAAAATAAGGAAGCAAAAGCTTCCTTTTTACTTTTCCAAGGAGAACTGATAACTTGCGCCAATCCACTCCATGAGCTCCTCATCTATCTCGTCTTCTCTTTGGATCAGCACATGGTGTGTCCAGCGCCTGGGATAAGCCTCCACAGCCTCTACGATCCTAGGGTCTTCCAACTGAAAAGGTAGACCGAATGTGATGAGGATACACTCCTTAGGCCACTCCTTCTTCCTTCGCAGTGGCACGGAGGCGATGGCAAACACGTAACGGTTAGAAAAGCTGACCTGTGTCTTGGAGACCTTTACCTTCACCTCTTGGAACATTTGGTGTATTCTGGATGCAAAAGCCAGGTACAGTTCATGCCCTCTCGGGACCTTTGAGAATACATCTTCGGTGGAGTAGATCATGATGGACTCCTTATCACTTGTTCTTTATCTACTCTTACCCTCAAGAAGAAAAGGCTTGCAATACAAGAAAAAAACGATATCATAGAAAGAGTAACATGGGCCCGTAGCTCAGCTGGGAGAGCGCTGCGTTCGCAACGCAGAGGCCAAGGGTTCGAGTCCCTCCGGGTCCACCATAGTATATTATCCTGGTTCATTAGAGCCCTTTAGGCTTGAAATTCCGGGATAATTACTTTTTGTCAGTTTGTTAGGATACCCTTTTGATCACATAGAATGTGATCAATTCTGTGATCAATTTCTATTTTGAAAGCAATACCTTCATCTCCTCTTCACTCAGAGGAGAATAAGCCTCATAAATCTTACTGAGATCTTTCACAGTGACCTCGGTCTCTCCTGAGGCTCTCCTGCTCATGCTCGCCTTGGAGATCCCAAGCACTTGTGCGAGCTCTTTTTGCGTGAGCCCGCGAGATTTTATAAATTCTTTTAAGCTCATCGGTTTTTCCTTTTGTGCTTTTTAATGATTGGATCAAAAAGTTCTTTTTCGGCCTCTTCTCGTGCTTCTTTAGCTTCTTTAATGGTACCAAAAACTCCGAGATAATGTTGTTTGCGTCTTAGATTAATATATGCCCGATACCGTCCATCTGCCATTTTTGACACACCTTTTACGCCAGTCGTGCTATTCTTGCTGACTTTTTGCTTGAGAGAAAATGTATAGGTGCCATCCTGCTCATAAGCTTTTTTTGATACCTTTGAGTATTTTAACAGCAACTCACTATACTTTTTATTTAGCTTAGCCCTCACGCATCCGCATGATGTTGAGCCTCCATTTTTTAATTTGTTTAGTCCTTGCACTCTCTCAGTGCCACAAGAGCACCTTATAAGATACTTGCCGCCACCACGCCACTCAACAACAGTCCACTCACCGTATGTTTTGCCGATCTCTTGATCAGATCGTTGCCATGCAAGGTAAGGAGCTATACAACCGCACGATAATGATGCGCTATTTTTAAGGTGTCTATATCTGACGTTTCTTTCGGTTCCGCAATCGCAACGGCAAAACACACTATAAGGATCACCATCGAGAGACGGGCCGATAACAACCCATCTCCCGAACCTCTGACCGATCCTTGCGCCCTTTGGGAGATCCATTTTATAAAGTGCTCTCGAGCGACTCGATAACAAGCTGCGTCATTGACTTGCCTGTTTCGGCTTGTTTCTTTTTAAGTGCATTATGCAAGCCAGAGGGAATATGCACAGTTACAGATTGGGTGCCTTCCTCCTCGGCCGGCTCTCCGAACTCGGCGATATATTCTGCCACTTCGAGGTTTTCCTCTGTCCATTTCCTAGCCGATTCATAGGTCAGCGGTATGATCTTCGCTCCGCCCGTCCACTGATTCTGTCCGGCAGATACTGCGTACTTGCTGTCGGCGTTGCCGACGCCGTGGATAAAGTACTCGCCGGTTCTCTTGCGATAAAGAGTCTCGGTGAAGTGTCGGAAGTTTCTGATGTCTGCCATGTTTTCCCACTCGCCGATGTGTGTGGCGGTGTCGGTGTCGTACATTCTGTTGTTGATGATCTTTTTCATTTTTACTTGTCCTCCAGTTTTAAAATTGTGTAGATAGTTTCTTCTAGTTCGCCTAAATCATACATCTCTTTAGCGATCCCCTCTCTCATTGTGTCGTCAGTCCCGTCGGATATGCGTAAGAATATTTCGTCATCATCTATAATCACGCAAGGAATATAAATTCCGGCTTCCCTTGCGGCGTAGATTCTGTGACTCCCTGTGATGGCTTCGTATATACCGATACACTCGTTTCCGGCAAGGATCGGTATTCCGTCATATCCATCTTCTCTAAAGGAGATCACGAGCTCTTCGTATTTTTCATGATCTGTGATTCCGTTCAGCGGCTCGATGTCGCTTGGGTCCATATTGATGTAGTCGTAAGACTCTTGTACTCTGATCATTTCTTCCTCCATCTCTTATTGTACTTATAGTATATACCAGACTTGCAATAAAATCAAGGCTTTTATGTATTTATTTCATGTTTTCGCTGATTTTTATATTATATGTTTGTAATAAAAAAAGCCCTCCCCGAAGGGAGGACTTAGTAGATCTATTTTACTTTGATCTGCTGGCCGACAAGAATCAGATTGGGATCTGCAATCCCGTTGCGCTTGGCCA
>CALFKA010000103.1 GCA_937880545.1 uncultured Clostridia bacterium
CTCATAACGTCTCCCTTCCTTCGTCATTATACTCTGTGAGGGGGATTGTTTCAATTTGGCTCAGTTGACGGTTTGTCTTGCGGAATTGTGTTTTCCTGCCTATGATACTAAAAAGAGGTGATCATGAAAAAGACGCCGAGAAGACATTGGCGACCAATTGCTTTGTTTGCTCTTATGGTTTTTATTCTCATGGGTTTTCGTGAAAAGCTTCAAGTGACAACAGTGGAGCTAAAAAAAGAGAATGCCGTGCGGCTTCTACTTCTCAGTGACCTGCACGCTACGGAGTATGGTGAGAACCAGGTGGAACTGATCAAAGAGATCGAGAGCTTGACTCCGGATGCCATCATGATAGCGGGAGATCTCTTTGATGAGCGCAGAGATACCGCACCCGCCTTTGCACTTGTGGAAGGGATTGTTCCTTTGGCACCCGTCTATTATGTCTGCGGAAATCACGACCTTCAGTTTCACCATTACCACTCCCTTTTCTCTCAGCTAGAGGAACGAGGCGTTGTCGTGCTCCACGGAAAAACAGAGGTACTGAACGTGCGGGACAGAGTGATCTCTGTCAGCGGACTCATCGATCCTTTGTCGATCTCTCACCGTGAACTCTTTGGCTACCGAACACATCTGGAAAATCTCATGGATCTTCCTGAAGCGGATACCCACGTGCTTCTTGCCCATCGCCCCGAGTATATCTCTCTGTACAGAGAGTTCCCCTTCGATGTCGTGCTAGCGGGACATACACACGGTGGTCAGGCGCGTCTACCTTTTTCCAGGAGGGGACTCATCGCTCCCGGACAGGGACTCTTCCCTTCTCTGAGTGGCGGTGTCTATCCATATGAAGAACTCACACTGGTGATCAGTCGAGGACTGAGCCGCTTTCGCACTATGCCCCGTATCTACAACCCACCGGAGCTGGTGCTGGTACTGCTCTAATCTTCTTTTCGCTGCATGCTCTTGAGGAGTCCGCTACAACCTTTTACGACATCCATATAGGTTCTTGAGAAGTCTCCGGTGTACCACGGATCGTCAATGTCATCGCCCTCCCCGGCAAAATCCATCAGCAGGTGGATTTTTTTCTTTGGGTCTCCCGCAAAAATCTTCTTCATATCATAGAGGTTTTCTCGATCCATGCCGATGATCAGATCGAAATGCTCATAATCTGACTTCCTCAGCGGCCTCGCATATTTTGCACCCTGAGGGATATTCTTTTCCCTCAGTTTCTTTCTTGTTCCCGGATGTACCGGATTGCCTCGCTCTTCGCTCGTCGTCCCGGCAGACTCAATGTGAAAAGATCCTTCCAGTCCATCCCTTCGGATGAGGTCCTTCATCACAAACTCCGCCATGGGGGAGCGGCAGATATTCCCGTGACACACAAAAAGAATTCTCTTCAATGATACTTCCTCCGCATTAAGTAATCGCCCACTTTCATGTTACATAAGGTAACGAAACTACTCTCACTTAAACTATTGAGAGAAAAGAATGCATCAGTTAACTCTTCTCCACGCCACAGTGGACAGTTTTCAAGAAGGTACTCATATTATAGACTTGGAAGGGCGCATCGTCTATACCAATCAGGCGTATCGGACTTTTTTGGGGCTTACCTTACTTTCCAAAGCTGCTTTTCAAACGAAAAAATCTCAAAAACAGTCTATTACTTTCCCTATTATTGGTATATACTAAAGATAATGAGCGAGTGCTCACTCATTTATTGAAAGGAGGCTATTGTGAAGGACGATCTCACACGAGCAGGCGTATCTCTCCATGGTGTTTTGCGCAACATGGAAGATCTGTGTCAGCTCGACTCAAGCGCCAGAGACTTAATTTCTTCTACGGCTCTGGCCGTGCGTTTTGATGTGCCGGGCCTCGAGGCATTGACCCTGAACTTTCTCCACGGACAATGCCGGGCATTTACCGGCTCACAGGGACACCGCGACATTCACCTGCGCTTTTTATCTCCTACACATTTTCTCGCCATGATGGAGGGGAAAAGTCAACCCATACCAACAAAAGGCCTTTCAAAGATCGGTTTTATGACGGGAGAATTCTCTACCTTGGCAAAGCTGTTAGAGAACTACCTCCTGGCCGATGGGGCGAGTCTGGAAGATCCTCATTTTCGTAGGATAAATACGATCCTTTCCGCTTATATCGCTTTCTTCGGACTTTCTCAGGTTGCCAATCTTTCTCCTGTAGGAAAGATTCTTGCCTCCGGCATTGAAGACGGCGATATGGATATCGATGTCATAGGCGGCCCCGGCATTCATCTACGCTTTCAGGGAGGAAAGAGCAAGACTATCAAAGGACTCTCTCCCTCACCCAAAGCCCGAATGGTCTTTAAAGATCTTAAGACAGCGGGCGCGATCCTTCTTGGGGAACGCGACAGTTTTGCCGCCATTGGCTGCGGAGAGCTTGCCATCTGGGGACGCGTGCCGATGATTGATCAGCTCAACAAACTCCTCGGGCTCTTGCCGGTCTATCTGAGTTAGGGGGAACCATGAAAACATATGTATATCCTAAAAGTCAGGCGCTGTTTGAGCGTGCCACGAAGGTGATTCCCGGGGGAATCTACGGTCACCTCGGGCCTAGTAACGGTTGCTTCATCCCCGTAAGCGCCTATCCGTTTTACCTCTCTCGCGCCGAAGGTGCCTACATGTTTGATATCGATGGCAACAAGTTCATCGACTATATGTGCGCCTACGGTCCCAATATCCTCGGCTACAACCACCCCGAAGTAGATGCCGCTGCGGCTGCCCAGCAAAAGCTGAGTGATGTCACGACTCTGCCGGGAAGTAAGATGGTGGAGTTGGCGGAATTACTGGTGGATACGGTAGACAGTGCCGATTGGGCATTCTTTGCTAAAAACGGTGGAGATGTGACATCGCTGGCTGTCATGACGGCACGCGCCGCTACCGGAAGGAAAAAGATCATTAAGTTCAAAGGTGGCTACCATGGCGTAGCTCCCTGGACGCAAGCTTATGGAAATCCCGGCATCTTACAGGAAGATGTGATGGAAGTCATCACGATCCCCTTTAACGACTTAGAAGCTCTCTCTCTCGCTGTGGACGCAAATCCGGGACAGATTGCGGGGGTCATCGCCACTCCCTACCATCATCCGGCGCTCGCCGACAATGCGCTTCCCGAGGAAGGATTCTGGCAAGGTGTGCGGGATCTGTGTACAGAAGAAGGCATCGTCCTCATCATCGACGATGTGCGCTGCGGTTTTCGATTAAGCGTCAACGGAAGTGATGCATACTACGGCTTTGAAGCCGACCTCATCTGCTTCTGTAAGGGGCTTGCCAATGGCTACAATATTTCCGCCCTCTGCGGAAAAGAGGAATTCAAAGGTGCCGTGAGCTCTGTGTTCTACACGGGAAGTTACTGGCTCTCGGCTGTCCCCATGGCTGCCGCCCTCAAGACGATCGAGCTCCTCAAAGAGATGGATGGGCCTGCGATCATGCGAAGACTCGGCCTGCGCCTGACAAAGGGACTGGAAGAAGCGGCACAGAAGAAGGGATTCAACCTGCGTGTAACGGGAGAGCCCTCCATGTGGAATATGCGCCTGACAGACGACGAGTCGGGCATCCTGCACCAAAAATGGGTGTCAGAGTGCGTCCGCAGAGGCGTATTCTTCTGTAACCACCACAACTTGTTTATCAATACCGCGATGACTGATAAGGACATCGATTTTACGATTGAAGTGGCCGAAGAGGCCTTTGATGTCCTGAAGCGGGAAGGGAGATAGAGATGGCGCTGAGCGCACAGGAAATCCTCCAGCTGGAGACAAAGGCAAATGAACTCCGGCATACCATTGTCGACACTGTACTCTGGGCAGGAAGTGGCCATCTGGGAGGCTCTCTCAGTATGATCGATGTCGCTACCCTCCTCTATTATCACTACATGAAAATTGACAGAGACAATCCTCACTGGGAGGACCGCGACCGCTTCATCCTCTCAAAAGGACACGCAGGAATTGGCTTTGTATCGATTCTCTCGGACTTGGGCTTTATCAAAAAGGAAGACTTGAAACAGTTCAATCTTACGGGAAGCCATCTGGGTATCCACCTCGATGCAACCAAAGTGCCGGGAGTGGACGCCTCGACAGGTTCTCTGGGGCACGGGCTCTCCATTGCACTGGGCATGGCGCTCGCCGCCCGGCAACTCGGTAAGGACTACCGCACCTTCTGTATCTTAGGAGATGGCGAATGTAACGAAGGCAGTGTGTGGGAAGCAGCGATGGCCATCAGCCACTACAAAGCGAGTAACCTCCTCACGATGGTCGATAGAAATCACGCGATGATCGACGGCCCAACCGAAGAGGTCATGGCGCTTGAACCCTTCGCTGACAAGTGGAAAGCCTTTGGCTTCCACACAGAAGTCGTCAATGGTCATGACTTTGCAGCCATGGCAGAGGCGATCGAAGCTTCATTTGAAAGGGAGCAACCTACCTGTCTGATCCTCGACACCATTAAAGGCGCCGGAGTCGACTTTGCCGCCGGAGACTACCGCTGGCACTATGGCGCCATCAATGAAGAACTCGCGCAGGAAGCGCACCGTTCGCTCGATGCTTATCATCAGAAGCGACTAGGCGCCGTGAAAGGAGCGTAACATGGGACTCACCTATACGAGCCTGGACACGACAAAACTCTCCACCGCCGAAGTCTATGCACAGGCGCTGAGTGAGCTGGCTGCCCAGGATGAAAGAATCGTCGTACTGACTTCCGACCTCGCCAAGTCTACCAAGATCGGCGGGTTCCGCGAATCCTTCCCTGAACGCTTCTATAATGTAGGGATTGCTGAGCAGAACATGTTTGGTATCGCCGCCGGCATGGCCGCAAGCGGATTGATTCCCTTCACCTCCTGCTTCGCCATCTTCAATGCTTGTCGCGGACTTGACCAGGTCCATACCGACATCTGCTACCCGAATCTCAACGTCAAGATGATCGGCTCTCATGCGGGTACATCTTTTGGTCAAGCCGGTTCAACTCATCACTCGACAGAAGATATCGCCATCCTCCGCTCCATCGCCAATCTCACCGTTCTTGTCCCGGCTGATGGCATGGAGACGGCCGCCTGCGTCGAAGCAGCGGTCGC
Source organism: uncultured Clostridia bacterium (assembly GCA_937880545.1). Lineage (GTDB taxonomy): Bacteria > Bacillota > Clostridia > Peptostreptococcales > Acidaminobacteraceae > DUVM01. Next base: position 5,092 of record CALFKA010000103.1, read on the forward strand.
GCATGAAGGCCCGGTCTATATCCGTATCAACCGAGGATTTGACCAGATTGTGTATAGAAGTCCCCTAGAGGATTATCAGATCGGAAAGGCCAATGTTCTCCACGAAGGTAGTGATATGACCTTTATCGCCTGTGGCAGTGCCGTCTTTACCGCCTTGCAGGCAGCTCGAGAGCTCGAGAGCCTCGATGGTCTCAAAATACGAGTCCTTGACATGCATACGATCAAGCCCCTCGATGTCGAAGCGGTCAAAAAAGCTTTAAAAGACACTCGCCGCATCATCACCGCCGAAGACCACACGGTCATCGGGGGACTGGGGGGCGCCGTCGCCGAAGTCATTGCCTCGAGTGGCATGGGCTGCGCTTTCCGCCGACTCGGGCTTCAGGACACTTTCAGCGCCATCGGCTATCACGAAGACCTCATGCATCTACATGAAATCGATGTCGACGGGATCATGAAGAACGCCCGGGAAATGATGAAGATCGAATTCGAAGAGGACGACGACTGGGTAGACGAGGTGTAATATGAAACGCAATGACTTTTATACAGCGAGACTCTTCCTCGACTCGGTTCTTCCCGTATTTAAAGAACTGGCCATGGGAGAGAAAAAGAAGCTGTTCAAGGGACAAAGCGGTATCATACAGATCTCAGTGAAGACCACACAAGGCGTATGGGGAACACACTTTGTATTGGAAAACGGGGAGATGAAAACCGTGCTAGGCGTAGCGGATCATCCTGATGTTTGCCTCCACTTCCCTACCACAAGGAAGTTCAACGCCTTCTTCAAAGGAACATCAAAAAAGCTTCCGAAGATCACCGGATTCAAAAGACCCAGGTTGTTAGCGGCTACCTTCATCACCCTCTTGAGAATGGCTTCTCTTCTCGGCGCCAAAGAAGCACCGAAGGATCCTGAAGAGCAAAAACTCCTCACGAAGCTTCTCTTCTATCTTCTCAGTTCCGGCATCAGCACCCTGAACAAAGCGGGTCATCCACTAGTTAAAGAGTGGACACAGAGAAGCCCCGACCGCGTCTATGCGTGGATTGTCGATGAGGAAGAGGAACTGGCAGCCCATATCCGCATCAAAGCGGGTAAGAGTCGATCGGCAAGAGGCCGCTACACCAGAAGTCAGCCCTTTCTCACCATGCGCTTTGCAGATGTGGAGAGTGCACTGGGTATACTACTTCAGACGGGAGACCTCCTGCAGATGACGATGGATGAAAAACTGATCATGGAGGGTGCTCCTGAATACGGAGCGAAACTAGGAGACCTGATGATGCTGGTAGGAAGCTATATTCAGGCCTGAAGGTGACCATGGAAAAAACATTTCACAAAGAGAACTTTTTAAAAATCGACGAAGAAAAAAGAGATCGTATCTTTCAGACAGCCATCAGCGAATTTGCAAGCCAGGGCTATAACGCTACCAATATCAATATCATCGCAAAGAAAGCCGGAATCAGTATCGGAAGCTTGTACTCCTACTTTGGGTCAAAAGAAGACCTCTTTCTTGCTATGGCGGAAAAAGGTGTACAGATATTAAACCGCGCGGTGGAAGAAATGCTTTCGGTCGACGGCACGCTTGAAGAGACGATAGCGCGACTCCTATGGCTGACGGTGCGCTATACCAAAGAGCATCCCGATCTCACCAAAATCTATTTGAACCTGAGCACAGAAGAACTGACTCCACTTTCAGAGCGCTTGGCCCAGAAGATGGAGATCAGTTTCAAAAACTACTACCACACGATGCTCGAAAAAGCCAGAGACCGTGGAGAGATCCCGGAAGACAGCGACATCGACCTGTGCGCCTTCTTCATCGACAATCAAGTGATGATGCTCCAATACTCCCTCAGCACAAACTATTACGCCAGACGCCTGGAAGAATATCTGGGCGAACGCGAATTAGAAGACTTGATTCGGGGAATGTTATCTCACCTGATTGCGAGTGTCTGTCACCGAGAAACAAAGGCAACCTGAAGGAAAAATCGGAGGGAAACCTCCGATTTTCTATATGCTGTATGTTTTGTTTCTACTCTTGCCTTCGTTCAATATACAGATGCCGGTGATCTCGTACCGGTTCATCGAGAATGCTGAGAAGATATTGACCCATCAATGTATCTGACGCCAACTCTCTCCAGTCCTCCACAGCACGGTCCGTGTAGAGTTCCGGGGCGATTTTCTCTGCGCGGTAGTAGGCATTGTTTAGCTGGATCGCCCACTCGCTCATTCGCTCATACGTTTCCGCGTCGATGTCTCTGCCCTGCAGTGCTGTGTCGATCCTGCGCTTCACCGTCCGATCAAACAAAGCCTTGGAAGCTGTTGTGACTTCCTCGGGTAGGGGCAAAGATTTGGCAGTATAAGTAATGTTTCTATTCTCGTCGATTTCTACATATCCGTAGAGATGTGGATAGATACTCAACGCTCCCGTCCCGACATCATAGAAGCCCTCCTGCTCTGCAATGTGCTGCACGTGCAGATGGGCGCTCAAGTTGAGGAAGACATCACCATCCTCCAGCTTCCCCATAATGCGGGGAGAGTCCTGCACAGTATACTCTTCGTAGATGACGATGTTGTGATCGATCATGGACTGATGAGAAAAACTCAGCACATGGACACCCATTTCTTTCGCCTTTCGGAGCTGTTCCTCCATCCACTTGATGGTGTCTTTGCAGAGTTTGCCGGGCGTATTTCGAGAATTGGCATCCAGCGCCAGAAGCCAGATGTCGTCAGCCAGCATAAACGCATATCCGCAGGATGCCTGGTCCAAGGCGAGCGCCCCGGCGACACCACATAATGAGTAGATGTTTTGAAACTCTGAACCCGTAATGGAAGGAATCTCCTGAGCGATCTCTCCAAAATACTTATATGTCCACGGATAATTCACATCGTGGTTGCCGGGGATGGCAAAGATCTTTGTGCCGGAAGAGCACAGGCCTTTGAGGACAGCAGCCACTTCTTCATGACTCTCTCGCTCCCCGTTAAAAGTAATATCTCCGGCAAGAATCAGCCCATCGGGTTTCACCCGTTCGACTTCTTCTGCCAGAGCTTCTAAAATCTGTGGTGTATATTGGATGACCTTGCCGTCTCCGAGCTCAACGACACGTTCGAAGAGCTCCCCTTCCTCGTATAGCGTAGGAGAAAGGTAGTGGAGATCCCCAACGATCATCAGGCTCACCGGCTTCCCCGTCTCCGGCTTCGGTACAGCATTTTGTACCGGTTTTGGAGCGCACGAAACCAGAAGAGCAAGTATAAGTAAAATGGGGAGAACTTTTTTCATGACATCCCTCTTTGTCCGACCGGCAGGTATTTGCCTTCGTCGAATCGTCGAGTACATGTTAATTATAACAGAATCTTGAAAATCAGTCATTACATGCGATAAAACACCGTTTTCACTGTACCCTTTCGAGTATGGTTATGGAGAGGTTCTTCTACTACACTGAAGGTGAGATGTGTTCATCTCCGTTGAAACAGATATATAAAATATCAGGATAAATAATAATTTTTGATGAAGAAATGGAGGTCACGATGCAGTACCAATTTTCCACGCTACCAAAAACAAATGAAGAACTGATGAAACTGCCTGAGTTTGGCTATGATTCTCCTTTTCGTGTCGCGGCGTTGCTTCTCCTCGCTCTATGTGCCTGGCCACAAGACAGAGATGAGTGTTACAGCATGATCGACACCCTAAAAGGCCCTCAGAAGATGAGTCCCATGGACAGGCAATTCATCAGAGACCGAATGATGAGTAAGGGAGACTACCTGGCCAAAGCATACTTTGAAGGAGCGGCGCCGGAAAACAATTACCAGCCTGACGTCCCTCTGACGATCAACGTGGAGGAAAACACTTATACTTACACCGATCCCGGCTATGCTCGAGTGCTTGTAAAGACAAAGGGGGCTGACAGTCCCCGCCACATCACCCTAAGAAGCAAAGGAGATGAGTGGTTTGTCTGGGAGTTTTCCGGCATCCTCTCTGACATCAGAAAGCCTAAAGCTGAGGATCCCTGGGCATAGCCATTTTACCCAAAGCCACAATTGATGTTATCTATCAATGTCCTAAAAATAAAAATGCCACTTCAATAAGTGGCTAACATGTGGTCGGAGTGACAGGACTTGAACCTGCGGCCTCACGGTCCCGAACCGTGCGCTCTACCAAACTGAGCTACACCCCGACTAAGGTCTGCCGATTAACTATATCGTAATTTTGTAAGCCTGTAAAGGAGCTTTGGGCATAACTTCCCGGAAGAAATGCCCACTCTCCTTTTTTTGCTACCTCTAAATAATGGAGGTCTTCCAAGAGTAGTATCTCAGCAAGGAAATCACTACATAACTATCTCCATAACCACTCTGATCGACAATGACCGTATCCCTTCACCGCTATTTGCATCGCAGATTTCGGACTCTGTACTTGGGGATACTGGCAAATGATTAATAGCTATTGAAATTTTCATTAAAATACTATATTGTAATAGTCTAAGAAAGAGTTTAAGATATTTAATTAAAAAGGGTTATTTGTCCATACCGCAAAATATCTACGCTCTTTGAAGACGAAAAAAAGAAGATAGAAGCACCCATGAGATCCTGTTGACCACGAAAAACGTTACCATCTTAAGATAAACCACGTTCCCTGAATCTATGACGAAATCTTTATGTTCTATTTTGGCTTCAGACATATCCGAACTATTCATGTGATGCGATATAAAAAGCGCACGCAAAGGAGGGACAATGAAACGACTACTTACGCTACTGCTCGTCTTCTTGATGGTCTTTAGTCTCGTCGGATGTGGCGAGAAACCGGCAGCAGGCCCTAAGGGAAACACCGCCGGAGACACCATCAAAATCGGCTGGATCGGATCACTCACCGGAGACCAGGCTGTCTGGGGAACCTGCGAATCCAATACCTTACAGATGCTCGTCGATGAAGCAAATGCAGCGGGCGGTTGGAAAGGAAAACAATTGGAACTGGTTCCACTTGACTACCGAGGAATTGCCGAGGAGTCTCTGACAGCCGCTCGCAGGCTGACCACACAGGATAATGTCATCGCCATCATCGGCCCGAATACATCCGGCGGATCGATCGCTTTAACACCGGCAGTGGAGACCTCGGGAGTACCCGCCATCTCGACCGTCGGCACCAACCCCTTAGTCACCGTCACCGAAGACGGAGCGGTCAAGCCCTTCAACTTCCGCGTCTGCTTCATCGACCCTTATCAAGGCGCTGTCGCCGCGGGCTATGCCTACGATGTCCTGGGACTGCGAAAAGCCGCTGTCCTCTATGACCAGTCAATCGACTACTCGAAAGGTCTGACCGAATTCTTTGAAAAGCAGTTCGTCCACATGGGTGGAGAAATCGTCGCGAAAGAAGCTTTCAACGCCGGCGATACGGAATTCAAGACACAGCTGACAAAGATCAAAGAAGCCGACCCCCAAATCCTCTTTCTCCCCTACTTCTTTAAAGAAGTAGCGCTGACAGCCAATCAGGCGGAGGATATCGGACTCAATGTCGTCATGATGGGCGGAGATGGCTGGCCCAGTGAGCAGCTGATGAAGATGGCAAAAGACTCTCTGCAGGGCGACTACTTTGTCAACCACCTCGACTATAAAGACCCGGCTGTGGCCGATTTCAACAAGCAGTACATGGACGCCTTTGGGATCGCCCCCGAACTGAATGGCTACCTGGCTTATGACGCCTTCCTGGTTCTCAAAGCCGCTGTAGAAAAGGCTGAGAATATCAACTCTGTGGAAATTGCCAAAGCACTTGAGACGGTCGAAGTGCAAGGAATCACAGGCTTTATCAGGATGGACGCCGCCACTCACAACCCCGTCGGCAAAGACGCCGCTATTCTCAAGATCGAAGGAGACGAGTATGTCTTTCAACAGAAATACTCGATTGTCCCAGTTGAATAGCTCTGTTACGAACGAAAGGGGGAGTACATCACTCCCCTTTTTTTCACTAAGAGGTGCCTATGAACGTGACTTTTTTTATTCAGGTGCTGATTAACGGCATCGCCATCGGGAGCGTTTATGCTCTCATGGCTGTAGGCTACTCACTTGTCTACAGTATTATGAGCTTCTCCAACTTCGCCCACGGGGGCGTCATTATGCTTGGCGCATATATCGGTTATTATTCCGGAGCACTCTTCGGTCTGCCCATCTGGGCAGCCATCCTCGCGGCGATGCTCGGGTGCGGGCTGATTGCCATCACAATCGAGCGGGCTGCCTACAATCCGCTACGCAAACGCAATGCTCCGCCTCTGTACTATATTATATCTGCCATGGGAACATCGATTCTCTTAGAGAATTTGATCGTCGCCACCATCGGTCCCAACTTTAAAACGTATCCTCCGCTCTTTACGGAGCGCTCCATAGAAATCGGAAAGATCGCCATCGGCAAACTGGATCTCCTAATGTTGGTCATCTCCGCTGTCTCATTGTTTCTGCTCGTCTTTTTAATCGATAAGACAAAGATCGGCATGGCGATACGAGCCACCGCCTACAATCTGCGCGCGAGCAGTCTGATGGGCGTCAATCCCGACACCGTCATCTTCATTGTCTTTGGACTTGGCGGAGCGATGGCAGGTGTAGCCGGCGTCCTGTTTGGCATGCGCTATGTCGTCTATCCTCAGATTGGCATCATCACCAACAAAGCCTTTGTCGGGGCCGTCTTCGGAGGTCTGGGCTCTCTTCCGGGAGCCATCATAGGCTCAGTCCTTCTCGGCATCATTGAAGTGATGGCATCAGCGTATTGGAGCTCCAATCTCCAAAACCTGATCGCCTTTGTCCTGCTCATTTTCGTCCTGATCGTTCGTCCTTCCGGGATCATGGGTGTGAGCACGGAAGACAAGGCGTAGGAGGAGCTTATGAATCTGAGTTGGTATTATATCTCGGGAATTCTGATCTTTGCAGGAATCAACCTGATGGCCGTGCAGGGGCTCTCCCTCCTGACCGGCTTCACAGGTCTGTTCTCCTTCGGCCACGCAGGCTTCATGTCGATTGGCGCCTATACAGCAGCCATCGTCACCTCCTGGCTGGGCGCCCCCTTTTACGTCTCTCTTCTCAGCGCCGGGCTGTTTGCGGGATTGATCAGTCTCATCATCGGACGACTGACACTGAAACTGAAAGGAGACTACTTCGTCATCGCGACACTTGGCTTTGGCGAGTCGGTGCGACTTCTCTTTGCCTTTCTGGAGAGTATCGGAGGCGCTCGCGGCTTTACGATCGCAACATCCGCCCATCATACCTCTCTGTTTGACGTCGTTCTCGTCAATGCCATCGGTCTGATTGTCATGGTCAATCTCATCCACTCGAAACACGGGAGAAACCTGAAGGCGATTCGAGAAGAAGAACTGGCCTCGCGCGTCATCGGCATCGATGTCTTCAAGTACAAGATGAGTAGCTTCTTTATCAGCGCCTTTTATGCCGGGGTTGCCGGCGGACTCTTTGCCCACTACCTGCTCTTCATCCAGCCAGCCATGTTCCAGCTCATCAAATCGACTGAGCTGACGATTATGGTCATCTTTGGAGGCCTCGGCTCCATCACCGGCTCCGTCATCGGCGCAATCCTCCTGACTGCGCTACCGGAGATGCTGCGTTTTCTCAATGTCTGGCGTTTTGTCATCTACGGCATCCTGGTCATTCTCATCATGATTTTGCGACCTAAGGGACTGATGGGGGGACAGGAGCTGCGCCTCATCAGCTGGACCCGCCGCCTCATCTCAAAGAGGAAGGGAGGTCAGGCATGAGTCAGTTAGAACTCAAGAATGTGACGAAGAAGTTCGGCGGTCTCACCGCCGTCGGCAATGTCGACCTGAGCGTCAGAAAAGGTTCGATCCACGGGCTGATCGGACCAAATGGTGCGGGAAAGACGACCATCTTTAACCTCATTACCCATATCTACGAGCCGACGGAAGGAGAGATCTTCTTTGAAGGAAAGCCTATCCATCAACTGCCCACCCACCTCATCTCCCGAGCCGGCATCACCCGCACCTTCCAAAATATCCGTCTCTTTAAAGACTTGACAACGTATGAGAACATTCTCACCGCCTGTCATTTCAATGCCCAGTATAACTACCTCGATGCCATTGCAAGGACAAAGCGGTATCGCGTTGGGGAAGAAGTCCTGCGAAATAACTGCGAACTCCTGATCGATATCCTCAAACTCAACGATCAGCGAGATATCCTCGCAAAGAATCTGCCCTATGGGTATCAGAGACGGCTGGAGATCGCAAGAGCTGTCGCACTCCTTCCCAAAATGCTCCTCCTCGATGAGCCGGCGGCAGGCATGAACCCCGATGAGACGATCCAGCTTCTTGAGATCATTAAGCAAATTCAAAATCAGTTCGACCTCACCGTTCTCATCATCGAGCACCACATGGACCTCATCATGAACCTTTGCGACAGGATCATGGTCCTCAACTTCGGGCGCGTCCTCGCCGAAGGAACCCCTCAAGAGATCCAGAATCATCCTCATGTCGTAGAAGCCTATCTGGGCGAAGGAGGTCACTAAATGATGCTGCAGATCAAAAATCTCAACGTGCATTACGGTGGTATCCATGCGCTGCGTGGCGTCGACATCGAGGTGGAAAGAGGAGAGATCGTCACCATCATCGGCTCGAACGGAGCCGGAAAGAGCACCCTTATAAACGCCATCAGCGGTGTAGTCAAAGCCTCGGGAGGTACCATTCTCCACGATGGCAAAGAACTCGCAAAAAAGCCCAACCTGATCGTCAAAGAAGGCATCGTCCAGGTGCCCGAAGGCAGACTGATCTTCGCCAACCTGACCGTCGCCGACAATCTTGCAATGGGCGCTTATCTTCGAAAAGACCACGACGGCATTGCAAAGGATCTGGAGAAGGTCTATACTCTCTTCCCCCGTCTCCTCGAGCGCAAGAGTCAGCTGGCAGGCACCCTCTCCGGAGGGGAACAGCAGATGCTGGCGATGGGTAGAGGACTGATGAGCGATCCGGAACTTCTTCTCCTCGATGAGCCCTCTTTAGGTCTGGCGCCTCTTCTCGTCAATACCATTTTCGAAATCATTGAGACCATCTATAAGATGGGAAAAACTATTCTGCTGGTCGAGCAGAACGCCTATAAGGCCTTGGCGGTCGCCAACCGCGCCTATGTCCTAGAACAAGGTAGAGTCGTGATGGAGGGACCTGCCGCTCAACTGGCGGGAGACCCGACCATCCAGGAAGCATATCTGGGAAAACGAACCACCTGAGGGTAATGAAGAAATCAAAGTTAGTGTTGCCAAAAGCTCTGCGTCATCTCGCAGAGCTTTGCATTTTGGCGGATTATGATTTTTTCTTAGAATCAGTGGTAGAATGGCATTATAGAGTCTGTGCATTTTACATGTTTTTATAGAAGGAGAGTTTTGTGATTGATCATCCCTTACCTGAACCCGTTATGCTCGCCATCGACTCCCTAGAGTGGGCGTCTTTTGAAGCCTATCTTGTAGGAGGAGGTCTGCGCGACGCACTTCTTGGGCTCAAGGTTGAAGACTATGATCTGACTACCAACGCAACACCGGAAGAGATGAAGCATGTCTTTTCGGGCTACCGCGTCTATGAGACGGGTATCGCACACGGAACACTTCAGGTGATCGTTGAAGGTTTGCCGATTGAAATCACTACGTACCGGAGCGACGGGATCTACACCGATCACCGCCACCCGGAAACTGTCCGCTTTTCAAAGAGCTTGGAAGAAGACCTCGCTCGGCGCGACTTCACCGTCAACGCCATGGCTTACCACCCCAAAAAAGGACTGATCGACCTCTACCACGGACGAGAGGATCTTGAGAACCGGTGTCTGCGTTCTGTCGGAAATCCTCTGGAGCGCTTCCACGAAGATGCCCTGCGCATTCTGCGCGCCTTACGACTCGCTTCCAAACTTGACTTCCGGATCGAGGGGGCCACATCAGAAGCGCTTTACAAAGAGAGTCATCTTTTGGAGCACATTGCGAGCGAGCGGATCTTAAAAGAACTTCTGGGTCTACTAAAGGGAAAAGCGGCAGGGCGCATCCTAGGTGATTACCTGGGTGTACTCACCACTGTCATCCCGGAACTAGACCAAGAAAACGCATTCCTCATCGCCAAAGCAGTGGAGAAGATGGACAATGCATCATATCCGCGCTTGGCTGCACTCTTTCACCAAATTCCGCTCGATCAGCTGAAGAGCCTCTTTCGAAGACTGCGCATCGACAAACGCACCGCAGGGAAAGTTGAAGACGTCCTGGAAGGATATCATCAGCCTCTCCCCACCGCCCTGCCCGACATCCGCCGCTTTGCCGGTCGCTACCGAGAGGTTCTCTGGGACATAGCCGACCTGAAGGAAGCCACGGGCGATACAGAACATCTTGCTTCGTTTCGCTCCGAGGTGCAGCGCATCTTTGATAGAATGGAACCCCTCTCACTGGACGAGCTGGCCGTCGATGGAGAGGATCTCCTGCAAGCCGGCATCCAAAACGGCCCGGAGGTAGGCATCATCCTAGACAAACTCCTCGAGTGCGTCTATGAAAATCCCATGAAAAACACGAGGAGAGCGCTCCTCAAATACGCAAAGAAGATCAACAAAAACGGCTCCTGAGAGCCGTTTCTTCCTTATAATATAAACACTTCTGATTATTTCAGTACCAAGTGATACAGGAGAACCAGGACACCCAAGGCAATACGGTACCATCCGAACACCTTGAAGTCATGCTTTTTGATATAGCTCATCAAAAACCGAATGGCGACGAGGGAGACACCAAAGGCGACGAGGGAGCCGATCAGGAGAACTCCAATCTCAAGAGCGGTAAATGCAAAGCCGAACTTGAGCAGCTTCAGAAGGCTCGCTCCGAACATGACGGGAATCGCCAGGAAGAAGGTAAACTCAGCAGCTACCTTGCGACTTGTCCCGATGGCGATCCCACCAAGAATAGTGGCGCCGCTTCGGCTCGTGCCGGGGAAGATGGCTGCCAGCACTTGAAAGAGCCCGATAATCAGGGCGTCTTTATATTTTAAGCGGCGAAGCTCTGTGATCCTCGGCTCCACTCCTTCATTTCGCTTTTCAATGTAGATAAAAGCGATACCAAAGATGATCAGCGCCAGCGCGACCACCCAATAATTGTAGAAGTATTTATCAATCAAGTCTTCAAAGAGAAGTCCGATGATGACAGCCGGAATCGTCGCAAAGATAATCTTGAACCAGAGGATAAATTTCTGATGAATGGGTTTAAAGGTCTTTGCTTCAAACGGCCAGAGATCTTTCCAGAAGAGGACGACGACCGCCAGGATCGCCCCGAACTGAATCACCACCCGGAACATCTCCATGAATTCGTCACTCATCCCCATGGGAATCAGACTTTCAAAAATAATCAGATGGCCGGTCGAGCTGATGGGCAGCCACTCTGTAATCCCTTCGACGATCCCGTAGAAGATCGCCTTTAGTATTTCAAGCAAAATGCCTCCTAGATATTCATGACGAGGAGCAGGAGTTTCGCCTCTTTGTCAGAAGCATTCCACACCTGATGACTCTCGCCATCACCTGTAAACATGATGTCGCCCGCCCGAAGAGTATGTTCTTCACCGTCATCGGTGACTTTCACTTCTCCTTCGAGGACATAGTAGATTTCCGAGTCGGTCGTGTGCGCGTGCTCACCAATACCTGCGCCGGGAGGAATCACCGAGAGACTGCAAAGACTCATCTTCTCCCGCATCTCATCTCCCTCAAGAAGGGGAAGCATGCGCACCGTCCCCACGCCGCCGCGAATGTTTTCACGCACGACTTCTTGCATCTCTTCTTTTCTCTTAATCATCTTCTCTTTCCTTTTCTCAAAAGCCGCGCCAGATTGCCGGCGGTGTTTCGTAGGTTCTGCGCTGCATTTTGCATCGCTTCCTCTATACTACACGCTCCGGGCACGATCGAAAAGACGGCGTCGAACCCTTCTTCATAAAAGATCTCCCTCTCTCCTTCATAGGCACCGACCAGCGCGATGACCAGCTTATCAAGACCTTTTGCTCTGCGAGCTATCGCCAATGGTGCTTTTCCCGCAAGACTCTGTGAGTCCATCTTCCCTTCTCCTGTGATGATCACATCGGCATCTCGAATGTATTCATCGAGTGGACTATAGGCGAAGAGGGTGTCCATTCCACTCTGAAGCGTCGCCCCCAAAAGTCCATGAGCACCTGCCCCGAACCCTCCGGCAGCACCGCCGCCGGAAAGAGTACGGCTCTCCTGTGGCAAAAACGTACTGAAATGCCTCAGTCCCTCTTCCAGAAACTCCACCTGCTCAGGAGTCGCCCCTTTCTGAGGAGAGAATACACGGGCAGCGCCCCTCTCGCCAAGAAGTGGATTGTCTATATCATAAAGCGCTCTTAGATCACACGTCGACAGGCGAGGGTGAAGCTCACTCAAATCTACTGCATCGATAGCATGGAGCGTTCCTCCGGCGGGAATAAACTCTGTCCCATCCGCCCGAAAAAATCTCGCACCTAAGGCTGCCGCCGCTCCGGCTCCTCCATCATTTGTCGCCGATCCCCCAAGCCCAAGGAGGATGGATGTCGCTCCCCGATCCAGCGCATGGCGGATCAGCTCTCCCACCCCGTAGGTAGAGGCACTGAGAGGATCCTTATCTTTCATCAGCGCAAGCCCGGCACTTGCCGCCATCTCGACGATCGCAACGTTTCCCGGCGCTATACCATAAAAGGATGCTACCTTCTCTCCCAGCGGACCCTGTGTCTCGCATGGAACTTTCTCTCCTCCGAGAACCGACACGAACGCATCCACTGTCCCTTCTCCGCCATCGGCGATAGGAATGGAGTGACACGCAGCTTCAGGATACTCCCCTTGAAAAACTTCTTCTAAAATATAGGCGGCTTCAAGAGATGTCAGCGACCCTTTGAAGGAGTCCGGCACAAACAAGACTTTCATGATAAACTCTCCAGAAGCTCCATCAATTCCATTGGCTGATGCAGCATAGGCTCAAAGGTATGCTTCCCGCCGTATCCCCAGTCCGCCCATACACCTTGGACCCCAGCATTTTTTGCCGCTTCCATATCACCTAAAGTATCTCCTACATATAGAATCTCAGAGGGCTCTATCCCCAGCTGGTCGATTACCATATGCAGCATGGTGGGATCAGGCTTTGGCGGGTTTGGCATCGTACCCAGGCAGACTTCAAAAGTATCTTTAAAGAAATGGTCACAGACCAACTCTACCAGGTCATGTTTTTTGTTGGAGATGACGGCCTGTTGAAGCCCTCTCTTTTTCACTTTTTCGAGGAGTCCATACACTCCCGGGAATGGCTTTGATTTTTCCCAGAGCCGCGTGGAATACTCATCGTTAAACATCATGTAGAGCTCCTCCGGTGTATACCCTTCCGGAAGGAATTCCACCGAATCTAAAAGAAGCCGCCTGGATCCCGTTTCCAAGAGAGAGCGAAAGGTATGTATATCTGCAGGCTTTTGCCCAAGGCGAACGAGAAACGCATTGAGCGCATCTCCCAGGTCTTCAATACTGTCGACGAGCGTTCCGTCCAAATCATAAAGAATTGCTTTGATCATGATTCCTCCGGCCTCCATCATAACAAAAACGGATGAAAAAGGGCAAAAAAAAGGCCCGAAGGCCTTCGATTACTCGATTTCGATGCTTCTCTTAAGCTGAGCGGCTTTCTTGGGCACGCTGATGCTCAAAATCCCATTGTCGAGTTTGGCGGAAATCTTCTCTTCGTCGACTTCACCGAGGTAGAGTCTGCGAGCCATGGAGCGAGTGCGTCGCTCTCTATGGATGTAGTTGGGCTTCTCTTCGGTCTCTTCCTCCACCTTGTTGACGGCGATCGTCAGAACGCCTTTCATTAATGACAGTTCAATGTCTTCTTTGACAAATCCGGGAACTTCCGCTTCTACGAGGTAAGCTCCTTCTTCATCTTTGACATCCACTTTAAAGCTATCGCGTGCAACGCTGCGGAAAGCATCACTGCTATCACCGAAGAATCCGTCGACGACGTTGTAGAAGTTCCAGGGATTGCGGGTAGATAGGGAATATTTGCTCATCTTTGTTCTCCTTTTGTTCTTGTTATCACTCTTCGTCTACGAGTGCTAACATCATTATACCCCGCATAAAAGGAAAGTCAACAGGTGATAGGAAAATATTCTTTTGAATCCCTACCCGAAATGTGGGTATTATCTGGAGGAAAGCTAACTACCGATAACAATGGAGGAGTATCCATGAAAAATATTGCTGTACTTGTTGGAAGTCAGCGCAAAAAGTCCTTCTCGAAAGCGCTTGCTCACAACCTCATCGAACTGGCGCCCGCGTCACTGCAACTCGAGATAGTACCGATCGCACACCTTCCATTTTTTAATCAGGACTGGGAGGAAGACCTTCCCACACCGGAAGAAGTCACAGCCTTTCGCAAAACAATCGAAGAAGCGGATGGGTTTATCTTTGTCACTCCTGAGTACAACCGCAGTGTCCCGGCGCTGATCAAAAACGCCGTCGATATCGCTTCGCGTCCGAAGGGTAAAAGCAAATGGGGCGGCAAGCCCGGCCTGATCATCAGTAACTCCCCCGGATCCATCAGCGGCTTCGGTGCATATCATATTTTGCAGCAGAGTCTCTTCACGCTGGGAGTTCGCCTAATGTCTTTTCCTGAGATCTATATCGGACATGTCGACACCCTCCTCGATGACGACGGAATGATGCAGAATGAATCGACACGTGACTTCCTCGCCGACTCGTTGAAAAAGTTTGAGAAATGGGTAGAGAAACATACCAAATAGAGCCACCACACGTGTAGCCGCCTCCACCCTACCATAAAAACTGTTGTTGTTTTTTCATGAAGAAGCTCCCTATGAAATTGACAAGGTAGATCGAAACTGTCTATTTCTGAGGGAGCTTTTATATAATGCGCCAAACCACATCCGGCCAGGCAACCAACGATAAAGAGCCGCTGTGTTTTTCGAAGTTCTCTATCCTAATATAAAAGGGACATGCACTTATCAAGTCACTCACTTGGCTATCTCGCTATGACCGCCCTGTTTCTGCTGAGTGATAACGATACCGACAAACACACGAAAAGTGCTGATGGTTTCGGCTTCTACAGCTTATCTTGATCTCGGTCCACCGAGCATTTCATCTACCTTCCGACCACTTGACAGGCACGGTATGTTGACGAAACACCCGTTCATCTTCCAGGATATTAAATGTCATGGTGTTATCCTCTCTTCCATATACGGAACGAGAGATCGCGGGCTGGCCGCTCTCATCTCTCTTGTGCATTTCGAGAACGAGAAAGTCCGTTTTCTTATCGGCAACAACCTCTTCAGGTACTGTTTTCTCTTCATATGACGAAGAGGAGAGAAGGACACCATTTTCGTCATATTGGTGAATGACGAAAGACTCCGCCGGATACATAGTATGAGCGGTGAGCGTCAATTCGAGGATTTCCGAGTGTTCTTTTCCGTCCTCCGTCAACGTGATGTTTTCACGGATCGTGAGCGACGACCGTCCTCCTTCCCCCTGGTTTCCTGCAACTATCATACTCGAGCCCACTTCTTCGATGTAGATCTTTCCGGAAGCCTCTCTGTACACTGGATGGACACTGAAGCGGATCTCACCTTGCGCAGCGGAAACATAGACCGTTCCGTCTACGGCGACTCGATCGCTCTCGTCATCCGCATAGATGCCGAGATGCGCATCGATGACAGGATCCAGCTGGAGACTTATCACATTCTCCCCTATCTCGTTCGCCTCCTTCAGGTAGATAATTCTCGCACCTGAAAGTTCCGGCCAGACATACTCTTTTACAATCATCTTTTCGCCCGTTTCATGATCGACGATTTCCCGCTCCATCAGCTCAGCATAAAGTCGAAACGAATCTTCGCGAGAGTTCATCTGTTCCAGCAGAAGATCATTCTGCTCTCGAGAAAATGTGACAAATCCACCAATCAATCGGTCTTGAGAAGCATCTTGCTCTTCCAGAGCCAATTGACAACCACAGACCAGCAACATCAATAAGAGAGTCAATAGCACGTATAACTTACTCTTCATCTTCCTCCTCCAAGTCTTCTACATATTTCAGGATATCCCCCACATCGCATGCCAGATACCGGCAGATTTTGTTGAGTGTACTGAAGCGCACACCTTTTGCCTTCCCGCTTCTGAGGATAGAGAGGTTGGCCTCTGTGATATCGATAAGAGCACAGAGTTCTTTTGAGGTCATGCCTCGATCCTTGAGCACATATTCCAGATGGACACGTATCGCCATGGCTCCTCCTACACGAAGGACTCGTTTTCGTCCTTGAGTTGATGCGCATCCTCTATGATCTTTGCAAAAAGAAGCGCGGCAAGCACGAAAGCGATGGAGCTCACGGGAATCCATACGAGTGTATTGATCACCCGGAGGGAGTCCATGAACAGAAACTGAAGAATCTGGAAGCCGATGCTCACGAGGATCACAATGCGAAGGACGCTCACACTGAGAGCGGAGAGTTTTTTCGCCTCCGTTAGCGTAGCCTCAGAATAGCGCTCCTTCTCGAAGGAGCGAAGCAGCGATAGAGCAGAAAATACCAGGAGGAGGTTCAGTACATACGGCAGCGACTCGACAAAATACTTGATGTATAAAAACACTTTCGTGGTTCCCAGCAGGTGTTCATTTCCTTGATTGGCCGCTGTAACGCTCTCGAGAGAACTGATCAGCGTCCCCACATTGACATAGGAAATGACCAGAACAAAGATCGCTCCGAGTGTCAGGAGAATCAATCGAAGATAGCCGCTCAGTTTATCACCCGCTCCTCTGTCGATGAGGCGGAGAAACTTGAGGACAAAGTAGCCCGCCAGAGTCGCATGCAGGATGCTCCCGATGATAGGTGGACTGAGTCCGGGCACTCCCGATGAAAATGCGCCGGGGTTTATGAGTTTGTACATGGACGCAAAGAGCATCAGACTCAGCAGCACAAGAAGTGCATCCTCCGGTGTGCTGCGGCGGCGTATCTTTTGGATGACAGACACGAAAAGCGGAAGGAGGCACAGCAATACGTATAAAATAAAGGCAACGATATTTCCCGTTCTTCCCGAGAGGGACAGTTTCCTGAGACCGCTTGCCAACCCTTCGTAGGGAAAAGAAAACAGAGACGAGATACGGCGGATGGTTCCCAGCTGTAATAACTGGAGGGCCAAAGCTCCCGCTCCGAGAAGTAGCAATGCCCCTTTCGTCCGTCCTTCTTTCATCTTGACCTCCTTTTGCGTTCAGTATATCTCCAAAATTATCGTTATTCAATAATTTTAGCGCAATTAATTATTGTATTTCGATAATTCTCTACGCACAGCTGTTCTGCCCTTTCGTGGCAATACTCACTCGTTGCACAAAAAAACCTCCTCAGACATCACTTGATGCTTGAGGAGATCCGTCTTTTTATTTTCTTTACTTCATACGCTCTTGGAGGAATTCTCCCGTCCCCGGCATCCAAGATAATTCATCGAATTCTCGGACAAAATCTACTTTGGAGAGAGGTCTCCCTTCATATTTACTGAGAATGAGCTGAAGGAGTTTGTCGAAAGCGTCACTTCCCAGAAACTCTCTGGCCTCTCGAAGTAGTGATGTCGGTTTTACCCCCACCGCTTCGAGCTGAGAGGCGCTGAGCACTTGCTGGAGTGACTCGCTGATCAAATAGTCCTTCATCTGTCTCTGAAGATAGTCCCCTTCTTCCGGCGGACTTTTCAGGAGCCAGGGAACATCAAAGAAGCGCTCCATCA
>CALFKA010000104.1 GCA_937880545.1 uncultured Clostridia bacterium
CCTCTTTCTTTCACTGGTAACTTAACGATGTGCTAAAGAAAGTGTAGCAGATCCAGTGCTGGCTTACCGCAAAAAGCAGATCACTCTAACCGTTACTACGTCCACGAAAGGAGTCGCCGATGGCTATTGTATATGTTATATCGAAAGACGGTCAGCCTCTGATGCCGACCAGGCGTTTTGGCAAAGTTCGCCGTTGGCTCCGAGATGGACAGGCCAAGGTCGTACGGCGCACGCCGTTTACGATTCAGCTCCTGTTTGACACAGGATCCGAGACGCAAGATATCACCTTAGGGGTGGACTCTGGATCGAAGACGATCGGGTTATCCGCCACGACCGAGACCCACGAAGTGTTCCGCTCAGAAGTTGAGCTCCGAACCGACATCGTCGACAAGCTCGCCACCCGAAGACAGTACCGCCGGGAGCGAAGAAGTCGCCTACGTTACCGCCCGGCTCGGTTTGATAACCGCAAAGCCACAAAGAAGCCGGGGTGGCTGGCACCCAGCATTCGCCATAAGATCGAATCTCACTTATCAGCCATTGCGATGATCCATAAGATTTTACCGATCACTCATACGGTGATCGAGGTGGCATCGTTTGATATCCAAAAGATCCGTGACCCGGAGATCGCTGGCACGGACTATCAGCAAGGGGAGCAGCTCGGGTTCTGGAATGTTCGGGAGTATGTGCTCTTTCGTGACGGACACACTTGTCAGCACTGTCGGGGGAAGTCCAAGGATCCGATCCTGAACGTCCACCATATCGAGTCCCGAAAGACCGGCGGAGATGCGCCGAATAACCTGATCACCCTGTGCGAGACCTGTCACAACAAGCACCACAAAGAGGGGTTGAAGCTTCAAATCAAACGAGGCCCATCCTTCCGGGACGCCGCCTTTATGGGGATCATGCGCTGGTCGGTTTATCGTGAGCTGAAGGAGATTTACCCGAACGTCTCGTTGACCTACGGTTATCTCACGAAGAATACGCGCATCCGGGCAGGCCTGGAGAAGACCCACGCCACCGACGCCTACTGTATCACAGGGAACCTTCAGGCCAAGCGGTTGACGAGCTACATCCTCCAGAAGAAGGTCCGCTGTCATAACCGACAACTCCACAAGGCGAACTTCTTAAAGGGCCACCGCAAGAAGGCCAACCAGGCACCGAAGTGGGTCAAAGGGTTTCAGCTCTTCGACCGGGTGCGCTATCAGGGAGAGGACTATTTCGTCTTTGGACGACGTCAGACCGGTTATTTTGATATCCGAACACTCCAAGGAGAGCGGGTCAACAAAGGCTCTGTCTCCTACAAGAAACTACAGAAGCTTGACCACCGCAGCGGGGTGCTGATGCGGGTTCTCGCGGTCTAAGAGGAAGGAGGGCGGGCAATTCCTCCCCCACTTATAGAAGCTGGGGGTATCCTTGCCTAATATTTGATGAAATATGATAACTTATTGTGTCCTGGCTTTTCCATTGGTTCATCTTCACAAACCGCCTCTCTCTTGTTGTCATACGAGTAAGCAAAACGAAATCATATATAACAAACACAATGAAGCCTCGCAGTTGCAGCTGCGGGGTTTTGCTGTCGGTTTGGGGGATGACAACGCTCTCATATACCACAAGTAAAGATGCGCTTTTTGTTCAAGGGAACTATCGACCATATAAGAATTCTTGATATACAAAGTGCATCATATGTGCGGTTTGACGGAAGAATCACACGAGAAATTCATTCAAGAACACCCTTCAAAGTGAACAGACGAAAACCCCGTGATTCGCCAGCGTTGGCAGAAAATATTATAGCCGGGCTCACCTCAGAAAAGAGTGTTTTCTGAACGGTGATTTTGCTGAACGACGATACAGGGCTTTACAAAATAATGGAATGCGTTATACTAGTGTCAAGTGAATACATTCTTCAGGGCAGGGTGAAATTCCCGACCGGCGGTAAAGTCCGCGAGCGCTCCGGCGCTGAATTGGTGAAATTCCAATACCGACAGTACAGTCTGGATGAGAGAAGATGCAGCATATTTAAGCATATTTTTCATTGCCTGAAGAAGTTTTCGGGCAATTTTTAATTTTATGGAGGCATTACATGCTTAGAACACAGCGGACAAAACAACTGACGACTTTGGCTATGATGGCAGCTATGGCTTTTATCGTGACATTCGTTTCAAAAGGCTTTCCTAACATGGTTCTCTTTCTGAGCTATGACCCCAAGGATATCATCTTAGCAATTACGGGCTTTATTTATGGTCCTTTCTCGGCCTTTCTTGTGTCCTTTCTCGTCTCGCTTCTCGAGATGTTTACACTCAGCAAAACAGGCATCATCGGCTTTTTCATGAACGTCTTGGCAAGTATGGCGTTTGTCGCCCCGGCTGCCCTGATTTACAAAAAGAATCGAACGTTAAAAGGAGCCGTCTACGGTCTCGTACTCGGTGTATTCTTCATGACAGGTGTCATGATACTTTGGAACTACATCATTACTCCCTACTACATGGGGGTCCCCCGCGAACAGGTGGTAGGGCTTCTCATCCCTGCGATCCTCCCCTTCAACCTCATCAAAGGAGCTCTGAATGCGGCACTGACGATGATCATCTACAAACCGGTCGTCGACATCCTTCGAAAGACCCATCTCATTCCACAACTCCAACGTGGAGCAGAAGAGACCCATTCCCGAACAGGGATCTTCCTCGTCTCTCTTCTTGTCATTGCGACCAGCATCCTCGTGGTAATGATTATCCAAGGGAAATTCTAAAAATAAAAAAGCCTGCACCGGCAGTATCTTCGTAGGATACTACCGGTCAGGCTTTTTTCTTGTTCCTCTTTAAATTTCGAGATCTAATCTCCTGCACTTATCAAAAACTCCAGCCCCTCTTCGGTCAACTCCCACTCCAGTGTCTCTGGATTCTTGCGGACGAAGTGCAATTCACGGATCAGTTCGAGTTTCTTTCTGATGGCATATTCTGTGACATCCATGCCGCTTTCTTTTGCGAGTTTTCTGAACCAGCGTCTACCCTTCATTCCCCTTAGCTGAATGGTACTGAGAAGCAGTATGAGAAGCTCTTTCTCCGTCTCAAGAAATCCATAAGAAGCCGAAGGTTCTTCCGGCTTTCGACTCACTTTGTCGATTAGATTTAAGAGATATGGTGGCAGATCTTCCAGCTTCAGTATATCTGAACCCATAAAGCCCATGTATTCGATGACATTGATGAGCTCCCGGATATTTCCCGGCCAGGTATAATTCACAAGAAACTTTCTGAGGCCCTCGGAGAGCATCTTGTTCTCCAGCTGATTCTTACGAAGTACATCATCGACCAGAATCGGGATATCCATCTGTCGCTTGCGAAGCGCTGGCACTTCCAGTGGCAATGCATTCAGTCGGTAGAAAAGGTCTTTTCGAAATTTCCCCTCCTCGGAGAGTGCGTATAGATCACGGTTTGTCGCCGCAATAAATCGCACATTGACGGGAATCACTTGAGTGCTTCCGATGCGCATGATCTCCCCTTCCTGCAGTGTGCGGAGGAGCTTTGTCTGGACTTGAGGAGGCGTCTCACCGATCTCATCGAGAAACAGCGTGCCTTGGTCGGCAGACTCAATCAAGCCGATCTTGCCTTCTTTTCTTGCACCGGTAAAAGCACCTGACTCATAGCCAAAGAGTTCACTCTCAATCAGCTCTGCCGGAAGAGAGGAGATATTGATGGCGATGAAAGACTGATCCGACCGGGAGGAGGCATTATGGATAGACTGCGCAAAGAGTTCTTTGCCCGCCCCTGTCTCACCGGTGATCAACACGTTCTTATCCACCCCGGCGATTCTTCGAGCTTGTTCAATACTTTTATTGAGCGCCGGGCTTTTCCCTAAGATATCCTCAAAATGATATCTCGCAAAATGCCCGTGTGACTGATGGGATGCGTTGTCTTTTTCAGAGACTCTTTCCTTTAGAGATACGAGGATCTCTCCCCTATCGATAGTGGGATCCCCATAGATTGTCGCTTCAAAGTTTTTTCCCTCTATACTCCATCTGGCTTCTCTTTTGTGTAGTCCTTGTATATCAAATTTCTCTCGAGGAAGCTTTTCCATGTCTGTCTGTACATGCTCCTGCACTTGTTCAAAAAAGGATTCTGACTTAACAAGAAGTCGCTTTGCCTCCTGATTGAGTTCCCGAAGATGGAGTCCTTCTCCCAGGAGAAAATTCGCTCCTTGTGTCATCTCCAAAAGGGAGCGGCTGATCTTTCTCTGGTGGCTGTCAAGGGAAAACATGTGAATGATGCTCTCAGGAAGGATGACGACGTCTTTCGAATGCGCCAAAATCCTGTTGAGCATCAGCTCTGTATCACACCCCAACATCTGTATCACCTGAAGAAGACTGCCGACGCTGTAAGGTCGCCAACCGATATCGATGATTTCAAGATCTGTGGGTGGAATGTAGAAACGCTGACCGGGCGTGACGATCACATCTGCTTTAGAAATGGCATCACTTTCCGGTCCTCCCGGAATATACTCCAGATGGTCCAGTCCCAACTGGCGCAAAAAGTAAATCAGGTCAAGAGAATAGTAGCCGGTACTACTGATAATCAGCACTTTTGTCCCTGTAGGGATACCGTAAAGTCTCAGCCAGGCGTCCCTGCGGATCGTGTGGACCACCCGGAAGACTTCGCCTTTTTGCTTTTGATCTTTTAGATAGCGGTTCATCAGCTGAGAGGTGACGAGCGTCAGATCGGCATCGGGATAGTCCACCATGCCGTCTTTGATACTGAAGCCTCGAAAATGGATATCAGCGGGAAAAAAGTCGGATAGAAAACTCTGATAGTAGTCACAGGAAAACTGATCCAGCGTAATGATGTTGACGTGTTTCAACGATCTCCTCCAGTCGGATCGGGGATGGGGTCCTATCAGAACTGTGCTGCAGAGGGCCTGGGGAGCCAGGCTCGATACAACATGGGGAGTCCCAGTTCCTCCTCATCATAACATAGAAAAAGCCGGTTTTTGCAGGAAAGTTCACAATTTCACCCTATCTTCCCCCGTTTTTCACCCGCAACAGAAACCTTCTATAAATGACACTATTAATTCTCGGTTAACTTTTAATATTTACTCTAAAGTAGATGGAAAAAAAGCGGACTTGAGATACAATGAGGATATAAACGATAAAGGAATCATTCATGACAGAACAAGTGACGAAAGAACAGTTGACACGCGAAAGAAGCTGGATCTTATACGACTGCGGAAACTCTGCCTATTCGATGGCAATAACGACTGCATTGTTTCCGGTACTCTTTGGCATGTTCAGCGGCAATTCCATGACACTGGGGTACTTCAATTCCCTGGCGAGCATCATCATCGCCATCTTAAGCCCCATCCTCGGCACGATCGCCGACTACAAAGACAAAAAGAAGCGTTTCTTTTTCTTCTTCTTTGTGATCGGCATCCTCATGACAGCTTCCCTTGCTTTTGTCCCCCACGGACAGTGGCAGGCGCTGGCAGTCATCTATATCCTCAGTGGCATAGGCTTCTCCGGCGCAAATATCTTCTATGACTCCTTCCTGACAGACGTCACGACGGATGAGCGCATGGATATGGTCAGCGCGAAAGGATTTGCCTACGGCTACATCGCAAGCATCTTTCCGTTTGGTGTCTCGCTTGCTGTTGTCTTTCTCATGGGAATGGATAAAGCCCTTGGGTATCAGATTGGGTTTATCATCACCGCCGTCTGGTGGGCGCTCTTTACTGTCCCGATGCTCCGAAACGTCAAGCAGGTCTACTATGTAGATCCGGAGCCTAACCCAATCAGAAACAGCTTTTCAAGGCTGGGGCACACCTTCCGGGAAATCCGCCAACTCAAGGTCGCCTTCCTATTCTTGCTCGCTTATTTCTTTTATATCGACGGAGTAGATACGATCATCAAGATGGTCGTCCCTTATGCAACCACCGTCCTTGGAAGTGACAGTCTCGACACCTTTACACTCCTTGCAATCCTTCTGATTATTCAGGTTGTGGCGTTTCCATGTGCCCTTCTCTTTGGCTATCTCGCGAAGAAGTTTGGCACCCTGTTCATGATCCGCGTCGCCATCTTGATCTACATTGTCACCGTCTTCTTTGCCTATGGTATGAGCAATCTCACCCATGTCTTCGTCCTCGGGGGGATGGTAGCACTCGCACAAGGAGGCATCCAGGCTCTCTCCCGAAGCTACTTTGCCCGCATCATCCCGAAGGAGAAGTCCAATGAATTCTTTGGCTTCTACAATATCTTTGGGAAGTTCGCCGCCATCTTAGGGCCAGCGATTATGAGCTTTATCGAAGGCACCACAGGAGTTGCCAGATATTCTATCCTGGGGATTCTGCCTCTCTTCATCATTGGCTTCCTCTTGACTCTCCTTCTGCCAAAACACACTGAGCGCCTCGTGATGCCATCGGATCCCTCATAAAAATCTCTCGCATTTTACTTTTACTTCCTACTAACGTAGGATGAGAGTAATAAATAATTTAAAGGAGCACACGCGTGAGATGAGTGAGAAACCAAAAGAAGAATTTACCTTCTGGAAGCGGCCTTGGGCCAAGTGGATTGTCTTTGTTGCTGCTTTCTTTCAGTTTTCAAATCTGTTTTTCACAATAAAAGATTATAAAA
Organism: uncultured Clostridia bacterium; assembly: GCA_937880545.1. Taxonomy (GTDB): domain Bacteria; phylum Bacillota; class Clostridia; order Peptostreptococcales; family Acidaminobacteraceae; genus DUVM01. The sequence continues at coordinate 6,611 of CALFKA010000104.1, forward strand.
AAATAGCTGCCGCGAATATCTTAAGCCCTTCCGAGTGGGAGAATTACGCCTTTAGAGAGCGTTTTTCTATCACCCTGATGGCCTTCACGGGAGCTGTTTTTCTCATTATCTTTCTTACCGGATTCTTCGTCAAGAGTAAAAGTGAGATGCAACAAGCTGAGAAAATGACCCTGATTACTTTGACTCTGGCTTGGGCTATCGCCGGCTTGCTTTTGCGTTTTCCCTCGCAACAATCAACGGGTATCATCTGGTTTGTGAGCTTGATCCTGTTGATCTCTCTGAGCATCTATACCTTCTTCCGGAAGCAAAAAGTCTGATTGTTCAGTTGTCATTGTCAAACATCTTTTTCTCGTATTCTTCTCTCCACTTCCTATATTGTTCGGATGTACGAAGAAAAGCAAAACGGCTTTCCTTCGGATCTTCGATTTCTTTTACGATCATACGCATCATCATCTCCTGCATCCTGCCATCGGGAGATTTCTTAAGGAGTGCCGAGGTGAAGACATTGTCGTCTTCCCATCCGGCGTCCGCTTCTCTTTCCAAGGCTCTGAGAAACTCTACCACCACTTCTTCATCCTGCTGCAGTACGGCTGCGCTTAGATTTGTGCTGAGTGTGAGGATGAGCGGGAAGCGAAATAACTCCAGGATCCTTTTAATGCTCTCATGAATCTCCTGTGCAACTTGCGGATTTTCCTCTATTTCTGCGAGATGACGAAGGGAGCTCAGAACATTGCTCACATCTTCTAGTAGAAGTTCCTGATACAGTCTCTTTGCGTTTTCTCTGCCTCCCCGATGATTCTCCCGTTGGGCAAGGATGTTCTTTTTACGCACGAAAGGAGTTTCCGGAAGCCTTGCAATGTATTCTTCTGTTTTTTCCTCATCGCCTTCGATCATCGCATAGCGAATCAATGGAACCAATGCCTGTTCTGCTACCGATTTCTCCCCACTGTCTGCTGCTCTTTCGAATAATCTTTGAATGATCTCATCGACACTTTGCTCTGATACAGAAGGTTTCATCGACTCGAGCACGGATGCCATGGAGAAACTGAGGAGACCCGACTGTGGGTATTCTCGCAATATTTCCTTTACCAGGCTCACGCCCGCTTCAAAACCTTCCTTGAAAATGACATCAAGCACACTCTCGGCGAACTCATTGACTTCTCTTGCTGTCAGCTTTTCCCTAAAACTCATGAGATCGTTGATGTCCGTATTTAAAAGTCTTGCCAAGGGCGCCAGAAGAGAGATATCCGGAAAATGAATCCCCCTCTCCCACTTGTTGACCGCAGGTGCGCTCACACCAAGACGCTCAGCCACCTCCTCCTGTGTCATTCCCCGTTGAATCCTTTTCTCTCTGATCTTTTCATGAATATTCATCACTTCCTCCTGCTTTTACTCTACCTCTTCTCTTTCTCCCTTTCCAGTGAGCATTGATTAGGTATTTAGAAGAAAACATAACCTCTGCTTAATTTCCTTGAGAAGTACTCATGACTCAGCAGAGACTTACGTCGGGGAAAGGATTGATGGTATAGTTAACAGAAGAACGTGTA
>CALFKA010000105.1 GCA_937880545.1 uncultured Clostridia bacterium
GAGATCGTGATGTGACTGGAGTTCAGACGTGTGCTCTTCCGATCTGGAAGGAACTAACAAATTAGGTCAGTTTTTTGAGATGCCGGGTTTTCTCGCTTCCCTTAAATAGATTACCTATTCGTTATTTTGAGAAAACTATTGGAGTCCGTATGAGAATAGAAATAGATAATGTCGTCATCCGAAGCGCAATCATGGAAGACGCTGTTCAACTTAAGACCTGGTGGAATGACGGAGAGGTGATGGAGCATGCCGGATTTCCTCATGGAGTCGGAGTGACGCTAGAAGAAGTAGAAGCAAATATTAAGAGCCGGGAGGGAAAACTCAGCCAGCTCTGCATGATAGAAATTGACTGCCTTCCGGTGGGAGAATGTAATTACTCGATTCCAGGAGACGGCTCAGCCGGTACAGGCTGGAAGATCACCGATCCTGCGTATCAGAATAAAGGATATGGATCGAAGGTGATTCTTGCTCTTTTGGAGTTTTTGTTTACGGATATTGCCATTAACACTCTGAAGCCAATAGAACGAGTCGAATGGGATACTGCGCTCGAGAATCAACGAGCACAACATGTCTATGAACACAAGATCGGTGCTCGAAAAGCTCGGGTTCTTGAGAGTGCATGGAAGGATCAACTCGGGAACTGGCGAAGTTCCGCGGAGTACTCCATTAGCAAAGAAGAATTCTTCGCTTCACGGTAAACACTTTTATTCTGCGAGTATCTGATGGACTTGTAGGAGTGTCTCATTTAAGTCGGTGGAAAAGCGCAGTGAAATAAGAACAGAAGGATTGCTCACCTTCTCCTCCGCCTCACCGTTTGGATAGAATATGGCATATATTCTGCTAATTTTATCCTTCAGTTCAGGCAGTTTCTGATACGCTTCTTCAATAGAGATTTCTTTATTGAAGTCCCCCATCCAAAGCATAGTATTTAATAAGTATTGTTCTGACTCGCTTCTCTCGGGATAAGACTTTAAAAACAGGGAAGAGAGCCGTACCCATTTTTCCTGTAGGACCTGAAGTTGATCCATGATCTCGTAAGACTCATGAGAGCCTGGCTGTAATTGGTTTTTGCCGACTTCCTCCAGCATGGCATGTAACGTAAATATACTGACTCGAAGCTTAGCATAATCTTCCGTAAGAAGGCTTCTAAAAGGAGCGGCAACGGTATTTATCAAAACAATCAAGAAGGCAATAATCAAAAGCAGAACGAGAATCAACAGGGTACTTTTGTTCTTCATGGTACTTATCTCCACTTTCCTAATGGATAAGGCAATGAGCAGGATGTCAGCAAAGCGTAAGGGAAGTGTGGCAGAATTGGCGCATGAAGTAGAACGACAAGAAGGGAAGTGAAAGAAACATTCCTACTTATTTAATTTATAGCATAAGAGTCACAAAGCGTCCATGTTCAGCTCTACAGAATAATACCTACTATTAAGGCGAAAGAGTATCTTCCCAATATAGTTGGAAGAAATGAATTTTCAGGACATTAAAGGGGTAATATGTATAATGTCAGTTCAAGAAGAGATGATTTTTCTAAAGCCGACGACAAGTCTATGAATCATGGAGGGTCTGAAAACCCCGAAATTCCATCTTGTCAAATGTTTTGCATCATGCTAAGATAAGGTGTAACTAAGAACTTTACTGGAAGAGTGGCCCCCGCCACTCTTTCATTCATACTGTGTGAGGAGAGGCCTATGAAAAGAAAAAGTGTGCCTCGTCTGGTCGAAGAGATACTGGAGTCTTTCTTCAAAAAAGAAGGATACGAGCTGTACAACATCGCATTCACGAAAGAATCGGGAAGGCGATTTCTGCGTGTAACAGCAGATCGACCTGCCGGAGGCTTTACTGTAGATGACTGCGAGAAGATCAGCCGCTTTCTGAGTAACCGACTGGATGAACTGGATCCAATCAAGGAAAATTATTATCTTGAGGTCAGTTCTCCCGGAGCAGAACGTGTGTTTAAGCATGAAAGCGACTTTGTTCGTTTTCAAGGCTCGCGTGTCAACGTCACGCTCAATCAGATGATCGATGGGCAGAAACTCATCACCGGAAAACTTCTGGAGAAGAAGGGTGATCAGTTACGCCTATATGATGAAGCGACCAAAAAAGAAATAGAAGTGTCGATGGATCTGGTCAAGCGTGTGAAGAATATTCTGGAAGTATAGAGGTTAGAATGGACAATATCGTAGAAGTCATCCGCACCATTGCCGTGACCAAAGAAATACCTGAAGACGTTCTCTTCGAATCGATTCAGGCTGCGCTGGTGACCGCCTTCAAAAAGAACTTCGGGAGCAATCGTGTTGCCCGCATCGAGTTTGACAAAGACACAGGAGAAATCCAAGTCTACAGTCAGTACCGAGTGGTCGAAAAGGTTGTCGAGCCTGAAAATGAAATTTCGCTCAAGGATGCAAAAGAAATCGATGTCAATTATGAACTTGACGATGTCGTCGAGCGTCGAGAAGAACCTGAGGACTTTGGCCGCATCAGTGCCATGGCTGCCAAACAGGTCGTGGTGCAACGTATCCGCGAGGCCGAACGCAGCAGTATTTATGAAGAGTTCAAAGCGCGTGAACACGAACTGATTTATGCGCAGATTCAGCGCATCAGTAATCGTGTAGTGTATTTCAATCTTGGCAAGGCAGAAGCCGCTCTTCCTCCCAAGGAACAGATTCCGGGAGAAAGATACCGTGTGGGCGCCAGGCTTCGCTGCTATATTGCCCAGGTAAAAGAAGAGACAAAAGCGCCAGAGATCATTCTCTCGCGCACACACCCCGGCCTGATCCGTCGCCTTTTTGAACTCGAGATTCCTGAAATCAACGAAGGAGAAGTCCTTATCAAGTCTATCGCTCGCGAAGCGGGCTCCAGGACAAAGATCTCCGTCTTCAGCCGCTCAGAGGATCTTGATCCCGTCGGTGCCTGCGTCGGACCGAAAGGTACGCGGGTAGCGATGATCGTCGATGAGCTCGGTGGAGAAAAAATCGATATCGTAGAATACACCGACGATGATGCGCAATACATTGTCAATGCTCTCAGTCCGGCAAAAGTCACCAGGGTTGACTTTCTCACAGAAAAAAATGCCCAGGTCGTCGTTCCGGATTATCAATTGAGCCTTGCTATCGGCAAGGAAGGGCAGAATGCCCGTCTGGCTGCCAAGTTGACAGGATTCAAAATCGACATCGTCAGCGAATCAGCTCTAGAGGAAGGGGAAGCATAATTGAAGATCAGAAAGATCCCCATGCGCAGATGCGTCGGATGCAATGAACAGGCTCCCAAAAAAGAGTTGGTTCGCATCGTACGCCAGAGTGAGGGCGAGATCCATCTGGATCCGACAGGCAGAATGAACGGAAGAGGAGCCTATCTCCATCCGAAGATCGAATGCCTTCAGAGGGCTAAGAAGAGAAGAAGTCTCGAAAAAGCACTTTCCGGCGCCATACCCGAAGATGTGTATGAGCGACTGAGTAAGGAGCTACATGAGGGATAAGGTACTGTCACTTCTGGGGTTTGCCATGAAGAGCCGAAAACTCCTAAGCGGAACCCGAAGTGTGGAAAGAGGAATCCGAGAGCAGAAAGTGATGCTCCTGATCGCCTCGAAAGAGATGAGCCAAAACGCTCTGGAACGGCTCATATACCAAAGAGAGATTCCTGTGATTCAAGCATACTCTGTTGAAGAGCTGAGCCGGGTGATCGGGAAAAAGAACCGACACATCATTGGGATCACGGATCCTGCCATGGCCAAGGCCATGCTGGAGTTTTCAGAGCAGGAGGTGTTTTTTGACGAAAATTAGAGTATATGAACTAGCCAAACAGTTCAAAATGACCAGTAAAAATTTGATTACGAAGTTGGACCGCCTGGGAATCAAGGTAGCCAACCATATGACGGTGCTCACGGAAGAGGAGCATCAGAAATTTATCGACTTCCTGAACCCGGATGTCGTGATGGATCTTCCTCCCACAGCACCTCAGCCCATTGTGCAGGAAGAGCCTGAAGTAGCGGAAGAGCCGAAGGTAGTAGAACCGACACCCGAAATGGCGCCGGTCAAACCGGAAGTGAAACACAAGCCTCCCAAGCGCGCCGCCAAAAAAGTGGTGGAAGAGCCGGAGGAAGATGACGAGCCCGAGAAGAAGTCTTCAAAGAAACCCGCAACGAAGGGAAAACCCGCACCGACGAAGCCTGCCGCGCGTCCGAAGCGCCGACCCGCTGCACCAGTCAGGGCAGAAGAGTCGCCGAAAGAGGAAAAACCCGAAGTGCGACGCAGTTTCCGCAAGAAGAAGAGAGGGACCCGTGCGCAGTATAGAAAGCCCCAAGAAGAAAAAGTATTTGCTCCGACAGAGCCCATTGAAATTGATGACCATCTGACGCTGGCAGAACTGGCGGACGTACTCCACAGACCGGCCACAGATCTCATCATGAAAGCTATGGCTATGGGTGAGATGTATACGATGAACTCTAATATTCCGTTTGAGAACGCCGAACTGATCGCCATGGAATATGACATCAGCCTGCTTCGCCGCCAGACAGTGGCAGAAGAGCAGGTAGAGACATTTGAATTTGAAGATGATCCTGCTGACATGATCGAACGCGCTCCCGTTGTCACTGTCATGGGACACGTCGACCATGGCAAGACATCAGTTCTCGACTATATCCGCTCCAGTAAGGTAGCGAGGGGTGAGGCCGGTGGCATCACTCAGCACATCGGAGCGAGTGAGGTTGTCCATGACGGAAAGCGCATCGTCTTTCTCGATACGCCGGGGCATGAAGCGTTCACGACGCTGCGCGCCCGAGGCGCAGGCATTACAGACATCGCTGTGCTCGTCATTGCAGCAGATGATGGTGTCATGCCTCAGACGGTGGAAGCGATTCACCATGCAAAGGCAGCCGGTGTGCCCATCATCGTCGCCATCAACAAGATGGACAAGCCGGAAGCCAATCCTGAGCGCGTCATGCAGGAACTGACCGAATATGGCCTCGTCGTCGAGGAGTGGGGTGGAGATGTGATCTCCGTCAAAGTCTCAGCGAAGACAGGGGAGGGGATTGATCAACTCATGGAAATGATCCTTCTCGTTGCAGAAGTTCAGGAACTCAAAGCCAATCCCAAACGCCCCGGCATCGGAACAATTATTGAAGCGAACGTGGATAAGCGGATGGGCAATACCGCCACCGTTCTTCTGGAGACCGGCACAATGTCGATAGGTGACAGCATATTTGCCGGCCCCAGTTTTGGTCGCGTGCGCACCATGACAAATGACAAGGGCAAACGCCTGAAAACGGCAGGCCCCTCAAGCGCTTTTAAGATTACCGGCCTCAGTGAAGTTCCCATGGCAGGTGACAAGATCTACGTTACCTCCGATGAGCAGACTGCTCGCAACTATGCACAGGAGAATGCGATTCTCCAGAGAAG
>CALFKA010000106.1 GCA_937880545.1 uncultured Clostridia bacterium
GGCCCTCTTTCTCTCTGAGGGTTTCTCTCTCTTTGACCTACAAATACTTTACACTCACGCAAAATGAACAAGAGATTGAAAGTGTCACTCTGCTTATTTAGACATTCTTTATAGCAATGAGCTTTCTCAGTGTATTAGCACCTTATACTATCTGCTCCACTTTCTTGAGCACTTGTGCCTTCAGTGATAACATTTAGTTGCGCTCCATCCAAGTAGATCTTAGCCCTCTCCCATCCAGCACTACCTGTTGGAAAAAGGGTATCTATTACCAAGGAACGAGTACCAAAAGGTAACGAAACACTAGCGAAGCGGAAGTATTTATAGAAAGGGGATCATGACATGCCACTGTTTATGAAAGAAGGAGACATCACTAAATTTGAAGGTGACGCCATCGTCAACGCCGCCAATACCCGGCTGAAGATGGGAGGAGGTGTCTGCGGTGCTATCTTTCGCGCGGCAGGTGCTCGGGAGCTGCAGGATGCGTGTGATCCTCTGGCGCCCATATCCACCGGTGAAGCCGTCATCACACCGGGATTTTCCCTTCCGGCAAAGTACGTCATCCATACAGCAGGACCTGTCTACGAAGACGGACGAAGAGGAGAAGAAGAACTCCTGCGCGCCAGTTACACAAACTCTCTGGCACTTGCTAGGGACAAGGGACTTCACAGTGTAGCCTTTCCCCTGATCTCCAGTGGTATCTATGGCTATCCTATTGGTGAGGCATTGAAGACCGCGATAGATTCTATAGAGACTTTCATTTCGAAGGATCCACTTGATGTCACTCTGTACCTTTTCTCTGCAAAGAAGTACCTGCAAGATGAGAGCGTCCCGAAAGAGATCCGCGAGTTAATCCGGGAAAAACTCGGGTAAATTTAAAGAGTAAAAATAAGAGCAGGGTTTCTGTTGTTTTCGAAGAAAAGCATCTTACACTCGGAGGATTTCGGAAATTTGGCTAGTTAACTGACTCTCTCTCGCTGAGCATTTTTCATTAAAAAGATTCGTTTTTTCAAATTTCTCACATACTGAATATATTGGCTTGTAACTATTGACATATATATGTAGAACTTTTATTCTATCATCAAGAGATTTACGTCCATGTAATGGACAAGTGAGGATGAAATGACTTTAAAACAAGCCTGTATGATTCACAGATTATTGGGAAACGCAAAGCGTTTCCATATTCTCGAACTGTTGCTCGAAGGCGAAAAATGCACCCTCGAACTAATGGAAAGCTTCAAAGTAACACAACCCACATTGTCACACGACCTCAAGCGACTACAGACCGTCGGCGTCATCAAGCCCCGTAAAAGCGGTAAATGGACTTACTATTCTATAGACCGCGAACTCCTCAGCCAATTCGCATTGTTCATTATAGACAGCTTTGGCCTTTTTGAAGGAGTGGAGTTTCCTGAGATTCCCTCTGAAGATCTACCTGAATAACTTGAGCAGCCCCGTCGTTTGTCACCACACTGACTCTCCCCGTATGGGGATTTTTTGATTGACGTAGAGGAGCGACCCTGCTATCATTAGACTATCTTTTGAAAGGAGGAGCCGTCATGACCAAAGCAAGAAACTTCGTGAAACAATTCAACTCCTCCCGCTCGTATTTCTAAGCGGGGTCTCCCCGGCTACATGTGGACGCACCTGTAGGGGTGTGTTTTTTTGTGCCATGACTGACACAGAGGTACCCCACCTTGTTTACCATCTTTAAAAAAATATCTTGGTTTATCCGCATCTATCGGAAAAAATATATCGTTGGACTGATCGCCCTGATCACGTCCTACTTTCTGATTCTCATCCCTCCACGGATGATCGGTGTCCTGACCGATGGAATCAATGAGCGAACGATTACGTTCAACGAACTCCTCATAAATCTCGGCATCATGGTCCTCGTCATCGCCGGTATGTATGCTATCAGCTATGTCTGGAGCACGCTGATCTTTGCCGGTGCCGATCAGATTCGCC
>CALFKA010000107.1 GCA_937880545.1 uncultured Clostridia bacterium
GGGAGAACTCCTGTCCCCGAAGGGGAGAGTATCCGAAGTTTTGCCAAGCACCAATGTACCATGGTGATTTTTCTGAGTGCCTCTCTGACGGAAAAACTGCAGGAAGAACTGATAGCGGGCGGATACAAAGCGTCTACTCCGGCAGCTATTGTCTACCGAGCGTCATGGCCTGATGAAAAGATTATCCGATGCACCGTGGGGACTCTTCATGAAAATGCCCTCAGGCACCGGATTACTCGCCATGCGTTGATTACAGTGGGAGAGTTCCTCGGAGATGAATATGAGACAAGTCTTCTCTATGACCCGGATTTTACTACAGGGTACCGGGAGGCAAAAAAGTGAAAATAGGAATCATTTCTTTTACGCAGCAGGGAGCTCTTCTGGCAGAGAAAATCAAAATGCAAGGCGAAAGTCAGGGCTGGAGTATAAGTATTGAGCGCTGCACACAAGGAGGACTCCGAGCGTGGACGCAAGAGCACTTTGCAAAAGATGATGCCCTTTTATTCATCGGCTCCAGTGGCATAGCTATCCGAGCGACTGCGCCTTTTATTAAAAGCAAAGTGACGGATCCTGCTGTAGTAGTAATGGACGAAGCGGGGAGTTTTGTGATTCCCCTTCTGAGTGGTCACTTGGGTGGGGCGAATGCGCTGAGCAAAAAGCTGGCATCTATGTTTGGTGCTGTTGCGGTTCTCACGACCGCCACCGATGTCCGGGGCGTCTTTTCCGTAGATGGCTGGGCGCAGGAACAGGGGCTGATGGTCGTCAACCCTGAGAATATCAAGGAGATATCTTCTCGCCTCTTGGACGGAAAAGAAGTCACTCTTCGCAGTGCGTTTCCCATAGAAGGCAAGCTACCGGAACAAGTGCTTCTCAGCGAGTGGGAAGGAGACATCTCCATCACCAATGAGATGGAAAGTCCCCGGGGACTGCACCTCGTGGCGCCTGTGGTGACTCTGGGCGTAGGTTGTCGCCGAGGCACACCCAAAGAGAAAATTGAGGAGGCGTGGTGGCGCACCCTGCTTACATCCGACATCCATCCAAAAGCAGTTTTTCAGGTATGCAGTATTGATCTGAAGCAGGAGGAACCGGGTATCGCAGAGTTTTGTGCAGAGCGCGGGTTGCCATTTACGTGTTTCAGCGCAGAAGAACTGCAGAGTGTAAAAGCGGACATCTCTTCTTCCGCTTTTGTAAAGAGCATCACAGGTGTCGACAATGTCTGTGAGAGGAGTGCGCTTTTTGGCGCGGGAGAGGGAGCGGTGCTTGTGAAAAGAAAAGGGATATTTCAGGGCGTGACTATGGCGTTGGCTATGAAGCCATATATCGTCAGATTTGAGGAGGGGCTGTGAAGAAAGTGAGCGTAGTAGGCATCGGTCCCGGAAACCCGGAAGGCATGACATTTGCTGCCAGAGAAGCGCTGGAGAGTGCAGATATCCATGTGGGATACACGACCTACCTGGAGCTGATTGCTCCTTTGTATCCGGAGAAACCGACCTTCTCAACTCCCATGATGGGAGAGGTCGAGCGGTGCCGTGAAGCGCTCCGGCTTGCATCCAAAGGTCAGCATGTAGCGGTCGTCTCCAGTGGAGATGCCGGCATCTATGGTATGGCAAGCCTCATCTACCAGCTGAGTGCTGAGACAGAAGGTGTAGAGATCGAGGTGATTGCAGGAGTAAGTGCCGCACAGTCGGGCGCGGCTCTGTTGGGAGCTCCTCTGGCTCACGACTTCGCGGTGATCAGTCTGTCGGATCTTCTGACACCTTGGGAGGTTATAGAAAGGAGAGTGGCGGCAGCCTCACAGGCGGACCTCTGCATCTGTCTCTATAACCCGATGAGCAAAAAAAGAGTGGATCATCTCAGGCGAGCGTGTGAGCTGATGATGGAGCACAAATCCCCGGATACTCTCTGTGGAATCGCTGCCAATATAGGGCGAGATGGACAAAGCGTGAGACTTCTCAGTCTCAAAGACTTGGCACATGCGAAAGTGGAT
>CALFKA010000108.1 GCA_937880545.1 uncultured Clostridia bacterium
TGATGTGACTGGAGTTCAGACGTGTGCTCTTCCGATCTGGAAGAAAAAGGAAAAAATTGCCGGATAAAAAGAGAATCCGCTATGGCTCGGGTCATGCACATAGCGGATGCTGTGAGTGAGTTTATTCATCTATTTCCAGTAGTTATTGGCTGCAGCAACGGTTTGGAAGTTGATGGCAACGACTTGAGAAGCCATCGTCAAACTGTCAGGATCGTTTGCATACTTGGGTCGCAACTTGTCTCGTATCTCCGCATCGGGCTGCGTGTACTTTACGCCCATGCGCGCCATCTTGATTGCCAGTTCATACCCTTCCTGTGGTGTTTCGGTGATCAAACTTGTAAGCCATAGTTCCATGCCTAACCTCCTTTGGTCGTGTTCAGAGGGTATTTGGAGCAGGAGGGGCAGTGCTAAAAAGCAAAATCCGGCAAGAAATACACCTATACATCAAGTATTTGTCTTAATTAATTTTACCCCTGCCGGCCTCCCATAAACCGGCAGTGGTTGAAGCTACTGAGGAGCAGAACACTTGGAAGTGAGAAATCGAACACAGAAGATAGGGGAGCACTCATCGATTTGCGAGGTACTGATGAAGCGAAAGATGAAGAGAGTATAGATCTCTAAGAGAAAGAAGAATATTCTGAAACGAAGGAGAGTCTTCCTTACGGCATTGCTATTTCACGTTATCATACGTGACACGGATGTCGAAGCGCAGCTGATAACCCATTGCGCCGGCGCTGCCTTCCATCTTCATCTCTTTAGGAAAATAGGACTTCGGATCATATTCCATCAGAAGGGAGGCGGTTTCCGGCTCACTGCTCTCATCAAAGTCTAAGGAGATCCCGTACTTTCCAAAGACATTGCCGATCAGTCGGCGTGCGTCGGCTCCTTCGAGAGCCAGTCGGACGGTGAGCCGGTTCCCGGCTTGCAGATCCATCTTTTCTTCCTTCCAGAGCTTCTTCTGCATGGAGGTCTCGCCGTCATACATCTCACGCACGCGGTGAGGTTTATAGTCCGTGCGCTGGATATAGTCCCCTGATTTCTCATCGTAGACATAGACCTTGTCGTCTTTTGTATATATCTCGAATCTGGCAGGTCCGAGATTTAGAAAAAAGGGTCCCTCGGTATCAACTTTCACATGGGTGAACAGGGGATGACTCTCATGGATCAATTCTTTGTCTACCTTGACATCGAAAGAGGGCATCAGGAAACCTCCGCCTGAAGCTTTTACTGTGATCGAGGTGGAGGTTTCAAAATCTTTGATTTTATCCAGTTGGCGGAGAACTTTTTCTTTGTAGTCGTCGTAGGTCAGTTCTTTTGGTGCGACTGGAGGGCGGGGGATGGGACGGGGTCTGTCGGCTTTTTCTTCTTGGGAAGAGATCTGCTCCGCCACTTCTGTCTGTACAGCAGATGGTGCAGGTGTTATCGGCGCTTCTTTTTGTCTGGTGAAGTACCATGTACTGGTAATTAGCAGGACAATGATGATAGCCATCAAGCTGAGCCTTTTCATGTGGATCCTCTCAGTTCAAAGTATATCCTGTTTCTACCCAGGGAGTTTGTTTTCAATAATCACTGTTTCATTTTACCATTTCAGGAAGAGGGGGTAGAATCAAAAGAGAATGATACTACACAGTCAAGGAGGAACTTGTGCATAGAATGAGCGCCGTGCAGTTGCTTGAACTGATCAGGAGCAGAGAGCTGGGAGTCGAAGAACTGACCCGCCATTACCTGGAGAGGATCGAAAAATACGATCGAGGAGAGGGAGGTCTTCACTCGGTGAGTGAGTTGTACCCCCAGGCTTTGGAAGAGGCGAGGAGGATGGACGCACAGAAAGACCGAAGTGCCTTACTGTTCGGCCTTCCGATTTTGATCAAGGAAAATATAGATGTAGCGGGACTTCACACGACATCCGGAAGTCTGGCGCTTTCTGACAACCTTGCGAAAACAGATGCCCCGATTGTTACGAACCTACGACGTAGCGGTGCACTAATTCTTGGAAAGACCAATATGACCGAATTTGCCAACTATATGACGGAGGGAATGCCCGGAGGCTACAGCTCTCGGGGCGGGCAGGTCATTCATGCCTATCATCCGGATAAGAGCCCGGGAGGCTCCAGTTCCGGCTCCGGAGTGGCTGTGTCAGCGGGGCTCTGCGCCGCTGCTATCGGTACAGATACTTCCTTTTCGATTGTAGGATGTGCCTCCATGAACGGGATCACGGGTCTGAAACCGGCACACGGTTCTCTTTCATCAAAGGGCATTCTCCCCATTGCACACACCCTTGATACGGCAGGACCCATGACAAAGGATATGGAAGACGCCCTGCTTGTCTACTCAGGCATGAGGGACACACCTCTTAGACCTGTGGAACCCACAAAAGTCGAGGATCTGCGTTTGGCGATCAATGTCTATCATAGACAGAAGATGGCACCTGAGCAGGGGACGAAGATGGAAGAGTTGCTGGATGTCTTAAAAGGAGAGGGAGTGCACATCGGAGAGGTGCACCACCCCCACAAGATTGCAGAAGACACCATTATGCACTATGAGTTCCGCCACGATCTGGAAGAATATCTCAGTACATCAAATGCATCCAGAAAGACACTCCGTGAGATTCTTTCCTTCTATGACGAAGCTCCTGAAGAGAGGATGAAATACGGCTACTTCTATCTTCAAAAAGCTCTGGAGGAGGCAACAGGAAAACTGGATGATGCCGAGTACTTGGAGGCGCTCAAACTGCGAGAGAACTTCAGAGAAAAAGTCTATGCAAGTCTTGAGAAGTATGATATCTGCCTGATGACCGGTCACACCGGTATCATGCACTTTATTGGGGCGCCTTCCGTGGCTCTGCGGCTCGGCATGACGTCTGATGGCGCACCGATCGGCATGATCCTGTACGGGAAAGACGAACGAGAAGTGTACGCCGCGGCGCTTACCATGGAAAAGTACACCCGGCCATTTGCTCTACCTGAGTCTATGCAATAAGTTTTGAGTTTTTGATCTGTGTCAAATACACTGCGATGAATCATTGGTACAATACAGCTATGGATCGAGAAGAAGATCATACGCGGAGGAATTGTGATGAAAGATTTTAAGGAAGCAGTGGATAAGAACCTCAAAACGCTGGAACTGTACGTGCCTATTGTCGCCCGCGTACACGGTGCAGCGCACCCTGAGTTTCATGAGGTGAAGAAGGTATTTGATGAGCTGAGCCCGAAGGTGAACCAGCTGGGAGAGGAAAACCCCGACCTGGATACTGAACTGCAGGAACTGCGCAGAATTACAGACAACTACACCGTGCATTCGGATGTCTGTGAAAGCTACGAAGCGGTCTATCACATGCTTGAGGAGATCGACAGAGCTTACTCCAAATAGAGTTACTTTAGGCATGTGGGTTTGGAACCCATCCTTTCTCCAAGAAAAAGGAGCTGTCTGATCTTCTAGTCAAGTCGTTATGAATCCAATGATACCTAGGCAATTTTTTGTGGCTAGCCGAAATAACGGAAAACACAGTCATGTATATACTCAATAGCTAGCATACTGATTTCGAGATCACTGATCCCCTTTTCTTTTCTTAAGAATTGTGTGCTTCTTGAGGTAAGAGCAGGTATTAGTGGTAGTATAATATTCTGGATAGAACGATTACTCAGAGAGAAGCAGTGAGCAAAAAA
>CALFKA010000109.1 GCA_937880545.1 uncultured Clostridia bacterium
GAAAAGATCATCCAGCAGTCGCTCGATCAACTGTCTCAGGGAAGGACGACATTAAGTATTGCACACCGTCTCTCGACGATTGTGGAGGCAGACCGTGTGATCCTGATGGGAAAAAATGGTGCGGAAGAAGAGGGAACCCATGCGGAATTGATGGCGAAAAACGGAAAATATGCTGCGCTGTTCAAAGCGCAGTACAGTGAGATTGACGAACTATACGGTTAAGGAGAAGAGTCGTGAGTGATCGACCGATGATTCAACGGATACTGGCAAGACTCAATGCTCTCCAGCATGGCAGGCTTAAGCCCCTTCTCGATGTCGTGATGGGCTTCTCCCGCCATGGAGGAGTGGCTAACAGTGCCTACATTGCCTTCTATCTGATCCTCTCACTGTTTCCGTTTCTGCTCGCCCTTGTCGCGGTCGTCAGTTATCTCCCGTGGGATATTTCGCGTTTTGTAGGGGAAATGTCATTTTTTCCACCTGAAGTTGAACGTTTTCTCCAGTCCTACGTTCTTAATATCAGCTTAAACAGTGGTTGGCTTCTGTTTTACTCGATAGTAGTAGCCCTGTGGAGCTCCTCTCGCGCAGTCACCAGCATCCGCTTTTCTTTTGACAAAGTATTTGAGAACAAGAGTATGCACTTTGTGAAGACACGGCTTTTTGCCATGCTCTATAACCTGGTCTTCATTCTGCTCCTCGTGGTGGCATTCTCCATGCCCGCCCTGATCGATCTTGTGCGGCTGGTGCTGGAAATGATTTTTGGTGAACTCGTTCTTCTGAGTGGTTTTTTTACTTGGATACGTTGGATCATGGTTCCACTGACGCTTCCCGCTATTTTGGCGCTGGTTTTTATGAAGGTACCGAGTGAGAAAATGAAACTGCGCCAAGTCTGGCCGGGAACTCTTTTTACGACATTTGCGTGGATACTATTGAGTAACTTATTCCCCCTTCTTGTCTCCACATCAAGAAACGCCCTCTACGGGGCGCTCAATACGTTTATTCTGATGGCCTTGTTCTTTCAGTTCCTCGCGCAGACTCTGATCTATGGTGCGGAGATCAACAGAGTCTATAATAAAAGAAGGGGTGCGGCGAAGTCGGTGTCGAAGGGAAGCTGAGCCTTCCTATAATACAGTCGGGAGGTGAGGAGGTCCCACTCAAAAAGGGTCTCTTCTTTTTTTGTGCCTCGAAAACGGGGAATATTGGAAATGATGGGCAAGGGGCTCTGCTCTTTGACGAGGCGCAGGATATCCTGGCCGGTTTCATTGAAGGCAAGCGGTCGCACATAGTTGGTGCCGATGAGCGAGTCCATATCCGTTTTATAGACATGAAAGAGCTGATGAAAGAGCAGACGGCTGAGCCGGGTGCGGGTATAGCGCTTGCTCTTTGTCTTCTCCAGAAGCTCCTCAAAAGAAGTGGCTGTCTTTGCGTTTTCTTTTAGAAGGTTTTCCAGACCTTCCTCCATGCCATGAATGTTTTGCAAGTCGCGCGAGGTGACAATGGCAAAGAGGATCTCTTCAAAGAAATCTTCGGGGAAGAGGGGCTTTTTGTCTTCGATGATGGGAAGGCAGAAGTCCGGCAGGAGGTGTTTCCACTCGCCGATTCTTGCTGCCCGGCGGATGGCGCCTGCACTTTGGTGATGGCTTTGTCCTGTCCTAGGGATGCTGATGAGTTCGGGGGTAGCTTGTCGCTCTCTCAGTCGTCTGACATATTGAAGGGCGAGGAGGTCATTGGGGTTTCGCAGCGTCTTCTTCGTAAAATGCTCCAGTGCCTTCTGGTGAGCGATGGGATAGCTGTGACCCTCCGCAGAATAGATGCGAAAGAGTTGGTCGAGTGCATTCTTTTTCTCTACCAGGATGTCAGCGATATCCTGCAGTGTCTCCACATCCGCGCTTTCCGCACCAAAACTGATGGCATTGACGACGCGTATATCGACGAGTAGATCTATTGAACCGGTAGCAAAATAATCCGCAGAGGAACTCGCATAGAGATAGGGAAGCTCCAAGACGAGATCCACTCCCGCAGCGATCGCCATTTTGGCGCGTGTGAATTTATCGAAGAATGCGCATTCTCCGCGCTGGACAAAGTTGCCGCTCATGACGGCGACGACTCCATCCGCCATGGAGCGGGCACGGCTCACCTCCAGATGAAAGAGATGCCCTAAATGAAATGGATTGTATTCTGCAACGATTCCAAGGATTTTCATACTTCAATTCTAGATGGGAGAGAAAAAGAATTCAAGGGGAAAGGTGTGTGTGGGGAGCGGCTCCGAACTCTATCATAATCAATAATTGTATATTGACCTTTAAAGCTTAACGAATTACTCTTAAGAAAACATAGGAGGGAGCATGCAATATAAAGAATTACATGGATTTCAAGAAACCATAGAGAAGGCGATGAAACAACTCAAAGTGCATGGGGCACAGGTGGCGGTCATCAAAGACGGCGAAATCATCTTCAGCGAAGCCTTCGGATGGGCAGATGTGGCCAAAGAGACGAAGATGAGTAAAGAGCATCTCATCCCCATCGGCTCCTCTACAAAAGCCTTTACGGCAACCGCCGTCGTGGCGCTGGCAGCTGATAAAAAACTAGAGCTGGACACGCCGGTTCGCACGTATCTTCCGGAGTTTCAATTGAGTGACCCGATCGCTTCTCAAGAAGCGACACCACGGGACCTCCTCTGCCATAGAACGGGTATGCCAAGGCATGATATCATGTGGATCAATTGGAGTGGCCTGAAACGAGAAGATCTCGTCAAAAAACTCCGATATCTTGAAGCGAGCGCTCCCTTTCGCTCCATCTGGCAGTATCAGAACCATATGTATGCTGCTTGCGGCTGTCTGATCGAGCGCCTTAGTGGCATGAGCTATGAAAAGTTCGTGACCGATCGACTCTTAAAACCCATTGGGATGGAACACTTTAGTTTTGCTATAGAGGATACAGAAGAATATTCGAAGCTATACAAAGAAGAAGAAGGTATCGTCAAAGAAACCGAGCCTCTCTCTATTCAAGCCATGGGACCTGCCGGTGCCATCAATTCCACAGCGGAAGAAATGATCAAGTGGGTCAATTTCCACCTTAATAAAGGGAAAATGAACGAAGATATATTGATCCCGGATGCGCTGTTTGCAGAAATTCATAAACCTTGCATTCCTTATCAGAGGTTGCCGTTTGAATTTGAGGAAGAGATGCGCATCGGGTATGCGCTCGGTTGGTTTGTCGACAATTACCGCGGCAAGAAAATCATCCACCACGGTGGCAATGTCAATGGGGCAACGTCTCTGGTAGGTTTCATGCCCGAGTTAAACCTCGGTATGGTCGCTCTTGTCAATGCCCACAACTCGATCTTTAACATGGCACTCGCCTATGAACTTTATGACCGCAGATCGGAAGAGCACACGTCTGAACTCCAGTCACATCACGATCTCGTA
>CALFKA010000110.1 GCA_937880545.1 uncultured Clostridia bacterium
TTTGTTTGCTATTAGAATCATTATATCGTATCTCCATTCTAACGATTATCTTTTTTGAATCTAGTGTATGGTCTTTTTCGTCCTACGACTATAGGTGATAAGAGCGATAAAGCCGGTAAATATTCATGAATGCCCAAGCGAGAAAAATAATAAAAAAACTACTTGACCTGATGGAGTAGTTGAGATATTATTACTATGACAGAAGTAGTACGACAGACATAGTAAACCTGATGAAGAGGGAGGCAATATGATCAGCTCTGATGCAATACGAGGCTATAACGACACGATCATACTCTATCTGCTTCTCGAAGAGCCGTCCTACGGATATGAGATCTCCCGTCGCATCCGAGAAATCAGCCAAGGACTCTATCCCATCAAGGAAACCACCCTGTACTCTACCTTTACCCGTCTCGAAAAAGGAGGATATATCTCATCCTTTTATGGAGAAGAGAGCGCTGGCCGTCGACGCACGTATTATCGCGTGACGCGGGAAGGAGAGGAGTATTACCGGCAAAAGGTTCGGGAGTGGGAAGCTATTCGAGATGTAGTAGACAGATTTATCAAGAAAGAAGAATAGGAGTAGGAACCATGGATGCAATACGAAATTATCTGGAAAGTCTTTTTGGCAGTATGCCTCAGGAAGAGCGGGTACTCAAAGCCAAGGAAGATCTGCTGACCATGATGGAAGATAAGTACAACGAACTCCTCTGCTCGGGATCTCGAGAGAACGAGGCGATAGGAATTGTCATCTCGGAATTCGGAAATATCGATGAGTTGAAAGAAGAACTCGGGATACTCCCGGAGAGCGAAAACCAACTAACTGTTACGGCTGCGGTTGCTCGAAACTACATTTCGACAACACAGAAAAAGAGCCATTCGATTGCCTTTGCCATCTTTCTGTTCATCGCCGGAACCGTTTTTCCGATTCTGATGGAAGAAGCGCGCATTCTTGAGATGTTTGGTGTGAGCGAGTCCCTTGCCGGTATCATCGGAATCGGCGGATTCATGATTGCCATTGCTGCGGGTGTCGGCATCTTGATTGCTTCTGCCTTTTCTTTAGAAAAGTATGAAGAGATAGAAAAGAAGCCATTTCGACTGGAAGCCGGACTCAAACATGACATTCAGAATGAGTACTTTAAGAAGAAGAAAGAACTGATGCCTCGTTTGATAGCCGGCGTTTCCCTGCTGATTCTGAGTTTTCTTCCGGCCGCCGTGTTTGAACTCGCTTTCAAGGACTCGGCGTTAATGAACATTGGCGGAGCCATCCTTCTGCTCATGGTCGGTGTCGGTGTCTATCTGCTTGTCGGCTATGGTGTCACACTTTCTTCGTATGAGAAACTCATCGAGACGCGAGATGAGGCGGCTGTTGCAAAAGAAAGAAGGAATGGCCTCGTCGCCGGTATCTACTGGATTCTGCTCTTGGCAATTTATCTCGGCTATAGCTTCATCACGAACAATTGGCAGTACAGCTGGATTATCTGGCCGGTAGGAGCTCTGGTATATGCTGTCATCCATATGATCTTGAACAGAACAAACTGATCGAACAACGGGCTGTCATGAATCATAGTGTATAAAGAAACAAGGTCATCCTTTTCGGGGATGACCTTGTTCAGTCACTGGCTAAACGAGTGCTTCGGCAATATTTCTCATCCCAAGCATATCTTCTTCCGTCGGCATCCAGTTGACTTTGGCTTCGGGCTCTACGACGGCAAAGCCGGCCTCTGTCAGTTTTTCTCTAAGCACCTTGTTGGATTCTCCGCTCCAGCCATAGCAGCCAAAGACAGCGGCTTTCTTGTTTTTCATCTTGAGTTCTTTTAAGAAGTAAAGCCAGCCGGCGACACTGGAGAGGATGTCATTGCCCATGGTGGGTGAGCCTACGGCAATCGCGCGGGATTTAAAGACCTCGGTCATGATGTCATTTTTATCCGTATGTGCGACACTGAAGACCTTGACCACCGTATCCGGAGCGAGGTCAGTGATGTCCTGCGCCAGTTTGTGGGCCAGTTTCTTTGTGCCATCCCACATGGTATCGTAGACAATCGTAATCTGATCTTCCTGATAGTTGTCACTCCACTGGACATATTTCTCCACAATCTGTAGCGGGTTGTCCCTCCAGATGACCCCATGGCTTGGAGCGATGATGTCGATGGTGAGGTTCATATTGATGATCTCCTGCAGCTTTCGCTTTGCAAGGGCGGAGAATGGTGTCAGGATGTTGGCGTAGTATTTGATCGCTTCTTCAAAGAGAATGCACTGGTCCGCTCTGTCGTTAAAGAGCTCTCCCACCCCAAAGTGCTGTCCAAAAGCGTCATTGGAAAAGAGGATATTGTCTCCGGTCAGGTAGCTTGCCATACTGTCAGGCCAGTGGAGCATCGGCATCTCGACAAAGACTAAGGATTTGCCGTTTCCAACATCCAGGCTATCGCCTGTCTTGACTACACGGTAATCCCATTCGGGGTGATGGAATTGACCGGTGAGGCTCTTGACGCCGTTGGCTGTGCAGTAGATCGGAAGATCAGGTCTTTCAGCCATGATCGCAGGGAGCGCGCCCGAGTGGTCTACTTCGCCATGCTGCACGATGATCGCATCAAGTTCGTTGAGGTCGACTTCCTTCTTGAGGTTCTCGAGGAACTCGGAGGAGTGGGGAGACCATACGGTGTCTACGAGGATTTTCTTTTCCTCTAGTATCAAGTAGGCGTTTTGTGAGGAGCCATTATTGATTGAATAGTCATCACCATGGAAGCTCTGCAGTTCCCAGTCAACCTTTCCTAGCCAGTAGACATTGTTTTTGACTTGAACTTTCATATGCGCACTCCTTTTTATTTTGAGATATGTTACTTAGTTACCCTTTAATTATACATAAACTGCCCTCTAAGTCCGTAACGTAGGTTACCAGTTACGAAAAGATTTTCTATAAGAAGTATCTCCCGGGATTATTGATTCTCTTTGCTTTGAAAGGCCGTCACCGGCACCTCCATAACGAGGATGCTCAGAAACATCAATATCGCTCCCAGGTAGTTGAGCGGAGAGAGCACTTCCCTTAGGATGATGTAAGCGAAGATTCCGGCAAATACCGTTTCTAAGGAGATGATGAGCCCGGTATGTGTAGGTGTCGTGTATTTCTGTGCAAAGATCTGAATGACATAGGCGATGGCTGTGCAGGGAAGGGTGAGAAGAAGGAGGACAAGCCAGCTGGCGGAATCCGGCGGAAGTCGATAGGATTCAAAGAGGATAGTTAACACTGTGCTGATGGCAGCGATGGAGACCATCTGCAGAGTACTCAGGACCAGTGGGTCGTATTCTCTTGCAAAGCGATCGACCATGAGGATATAGACGGCGTAAGTCAGTGCACAGGAGAGGCTTAAGAGCTCTCCCCAGCCAAAGCTCAGGCGAAAGTCACTGCTCAAGGTGAGAAGGGCAATACCCGTCAAAGAGAGCGCCACACAGAGCCAGATCTTCTTTTCCAATTTTCTTCCCAGAAAAAGTGCTTCAAAGATAGGGACAAAGAGGACGGTTGTGCCTCCTATGAAGGCGGCGTTGGAGGCGCTGGTAAAAAGAAGAGCGTAGTTCATACTCATGAAGGATAAAAGCAGAAAGACCGACAAGAGTAGCGTCTTGATGAAAAGGATTACAGAAATATCTTTTAAGTGCCTGCGAAAGAGAATAACGAGGATCAATGCTGCGATGACAAAGCGAAGAGAAATGATGTTGAGAGGCTCTAAGAATACGAGAGAAAACTTGGTTAGGACATATGTTGTGCCCCAGAAAGCCGTGGCAAAGAGAAGGGCTAGATCGGCTTTAAGCTGTTGTTTTTTCATGGTTCTTCCTCGCGTGTGGGTTGTTTCTATAATATCACACGAAAGGTAGCGTCCGGGTCTATGCGGCAACTACTTGCTGGGTAATGGACGGGAGCGGGTAATAGTGAATTGACCAAATAACGGAAAGGATTAACCATGAATCTATATGATATTGACGTAAAAGATATGCAGAAGCAGGATGTTTCCCTGCGTGACTATGAAGGAAAAGTACTTCTGATCGTCAACAGCGCCACCCGCTGTGGCCTCACCCCTCAGTATGAAGGACTGCAGGCACTATATGAAAAATACCACGACAGAGGTTTTGAGATCCTTGAGTTCCCCTGCAACCAGTTCTTGGAGCAGGCGCCGGAGGACAATGAAGGCATCAAGAGCTTCTGTCAGATGAACTATGGCATCACCTATCCTCAGTTTGATAAGATAGAAGTCAATGGAGAGGATGCCCACCCGCTCTTTGCCCACCTGAAGGAAGTCAAGCCGGAGGACAAGGAAAACAAAGAAACCAAGGGATTTCTCGAGAAGCTCAAAGAGCTCAACCAGGAGAGAAAGGGCAGTGACATCAAGTGGAACTTCACGAAGTTCCTCGTCAACCGCAAGGGAGAGGTCGTCGAGAGATATTCTCCTACCGTTACGCCTAAAGAGCTCGAAGAAGCGATCGAAAACCTATTATAGGAGAAAATTATGCCAGAATGGGTTCGCCTCATTACAGTAGAAGGAGATGTTGAAAAGACACAGGTAGAGAGTCTGCTTCGTTGCGAAAGCATCGACTGCGTCATGCAGGATCTCGACAACAGTGAATTTATTCGCGTCTACATGGGAGGCGCCCATGCAAAAGCTGATGTCCTCGTAAAGGAGCGGGAGCTTGAGAGAGCTCGTGAACTCCTGAAGGCATTCGAGTACGAGCCGAAAGAATAAAAGAGATGGATCGAAAGCGGGAGTTCCTTCATCGGAGCCCCCGTTTTTTATGCTTCGGGTGCTGTTGCTGCTGCGCCTGCTCCTCAAAAGTGGAAGTCTGCCTAGTAAAACTGAAGGAGTAATAGGAGGCGCGGTAATGCGCAGTCTTTAGTTCTAAGAGTTCGCTCTCCGGGGAGTATACCCATGTCTGCAGCTGAATCAGTGGGCTTCCCGGTGCAATATGAAGGAGCATGGCAAGTGACTGGCTGGCGGCGACGGCTCTCAGAGTCTGATCCATCTTTCCGATCGGAACGCGTAGCTTTCTGAAGAGATCGAAGGTGGAAAAGGCAAGCCCCTCCGCCTCCATCGTCTCCGCCTCACTGCAGAAGTCCTGTGCCAGCTTCGGAGTCAACCTGGAGTGATAGCATACGACGGGGATATCATCGGCAAACCCCAAGATATTTAGTACTTGATAGTTTTCGGGTGTCGCTCTTCCTGCGTGCTCAAACGGTAAATCTGAGGGAAGGACTTGTGTGCGGGCTTTGTAGCCTCCCTGCTCAAGGAGCTCCTGAAAATTTGTCAGCTGCAGTAGATCCTGACGAAGGCTAGTGACAGGCACAAATGAGCCTTTTCCTTGAATAGAGTGGCTTAGCCCTTTTTTCTCAAGCTCTCCCATGGCAAGCCTGGCTGTCATACGGCTGATGTTGTATTGCTCAGTCAGCTCTCGCTCTGAGGGGAGCCGATCTCCCGGTTGATACTTGCCGGACTCGATCGCCTTCTCGAGATCTTGCGCGACGCTTTGATAGAGTACTATTTTCTTTGCTTCTTTTGGCTTCTCCATACTTACTTTGTCGCCCTTCGGGTCTAAGTGTAAATGTATCTACAGTAATTATAGCATTTTGTACAAGCGTGAACTTATATTATGCGTTGTCTATATAACCACCGATGGAAATAGCGTTAAAATATTACGTTTATGATTGACAAATGAGCGTTTTCGCTCGTATAATGAGGTAACATATTATAACAAGATAGGGGCTGGCTATTACCTACTTGTCACAGAAGGAGGAATATATGCGCAAACCTGTCATTGGGATCACTGCTCCGTGGAGTGTGGAAACATGGAGAAGTGATCCAGAAGACGGAGGTTACTACTACGTCGGTCAACCTTACGTGGAAGCTGTCGTACGTGCAGGAGGGATACCCGTCCTTCTTTGCCCGGAATATACACAAGATTCACTGACATCTTATGTGGAGGAATATCTCGAAGTGATCGATGGGCTACTCTTTTCCGGTGGAGGAGATGTCAAGCGAGATAGCGATGAAAACCTTCCAACTCTCCGAGGGCAGCAGCCGGTTCGCTATGACTTTGAGGCGGCACTACTGAAGGCGGCGTATGAGAGGGAGATTCCAATTTTGGGGATCTGTCGTGGCTTTCAGATGATGGTAGAAGTCTTTGGAGGGACGTTGGCAGAGGAGACGATCACGGGACATTCGCAAAAAGTGGCGCCGGAGATGCCCTGGCATGCGGTGACCCTTGTACCCGGTACCCGGCTTCATGACATCGTTGGAAGTGATACGTGGGACGTCAACAGCTATCACATTCAAAAGGTTGGCGAGATGCCAAAGGGGTTTGTGATTTCTGCCAGAGCGAAAGAAGACGTGGTGGAAGGCATCGAATCCCCAGAGAGAGAATGTGTCGCCGGATACCAGTTTCATCCGGAATATCTCGCCCGCCGCGACAAGCAGGCAGAAATCATTTTTGAACGCTTTATGAAATGTGTGAAGGAGCGAAGCAAATGAGTACAAATGATGCCGAAAAAAACTTGGTAGGTATGCCACCTGAGCCGAAAAAAAAGAGGAAATTCACTAACCCGCATAGCTATTTTATTATCATTCTGCTGATCCTCTTGTCGGTTATCGCCACATGGATAATTCCGGCAGGACAGTACCAGAGGGTCGAAGACCCGCTCTCAGGTCGTCAGGTCGTTGATCCCAATTCATTCCAATACATAGAAAATACACCCGTTGGACTCTTTGACGCCATGGTCGCCATTCCAAAAGGAATCTCTGCCTCGGCAGGCATCATCGCTTTTATCTTTATTGTTGCTGGCGGTATCGCAGTCGTTAAAAGCACGGGAGCCATCGACGCAGGAATCATCCGCCTCGTAGAGGCTTTTAAAGGAAAAGATCTCCCGCTTCTAATCGTCATAATGTTTATCTCTTCACTTTTGGGGACGACACTCGGCTTTGCACAGGAGATGATTCCCTTTATTGCTCTGGGCATCGCCATGGCCACGAGCCTTGGCTATGACCGCGTGGTCGGCTTTCACATCGTAAGGACGGCGTGCTGGATTGGCTTTGCAGCCTCTACAATCAACCCCTATGTAGTTAGTGTCGCCCAGGAGATGGCGGGTCTTCCTATTCTATCTGGTATGACCCTGCGCATTATCGCCTATCTTGTCTTTATGGGAATTAGCGGATGGTATTTCCTCAGCTATGCAAAAAAAGTAAAGAACGATCCGAGCAAGAGTATCTTAGAAGGCTATGAGAGCAGCGTAGATCCGAAGACCTTTGAAGTGCAAGAAGAGTTTGGGGAGTTCACCGGTCGCCACAAACTGGTTTTGTCTCTCTTTGCGGTCGGCCTTATTGTCATGGTATATGGAGCCACCAAGTGGGAGTGGGGCACCAATGAAATGGGTGCTGTCATCTTCATCACGTCAGTCATCTGTGGCTTCGTCGGAGGATTTGGACCCAATAAACTCGCCGATGAATTCAGTAAGGGCATGGTAGTCGTCACTGGCGGTGCGCTGATCGCGGGTTTCACCCGTGCTATTGCCATCATCCTAGAGAGTGGTCAGATTCTGGATACTATCGTCTATGGTCTTTCGCAGCCTCTCATGCAGGTAAGTGGCGCTGTGACCTCAGTCGGAATGCTCAGTATGTACAGTCTGCTTACGTTCTTCATCGGCTCTGCTGCGGGCAGGGCAGCCGCGACGCTTCCGATCATGATCCCACTCAGCGACATCCTAGGGATTACAAGACAGACAACAGTCCTCACCTTTGTTCTCGGCGGAGGCATCACAAACATGCTCTGGCCGAACATGATCTATGTCCTTGCTTTTGCTGATATTCCTTATGACCGCTGGTTTAAGCACATCTGGAAATTGGCGCTGTACCTTTTCATTGCTGCCGCTGTCCTTGTCTCTATTGCCTACTTCATAAGCTACGGACCTTTCTGATTTTCTACAGTACTAAGCGCATTGGCTTCTCTTTTTAAGAGAGATCTGTGTGCTTTTTTAGTTTCCGGAACCTTAAGAGAAAAAGAAAAATATATTATTAAATTATCTTAATGACAATTTCGAAATGTTAGTGTAGAATATGTTATAGATTTTATGTAGGGTGGCTTCATGCCGCTTTCACGAAAGGAAGGAAGTCCTATGAAAAGATTGTTAGTATGCCTTTTGGTTCTGCTGATGGTGCTGAGTTCCTGTGCGCCGGCTGCAAAACCCGACCCTGCACCAACGCCGGCAACTCCTCCGGCCACTACACCGAGCGAAACACCAGAAGAACCTACACCGGCAACCGGTGGCGGTATTCTGCGAGTCAGCAAAAACGTCGACCTGAACACAATGGATCCTCAGTATGCAACTGACGGACTGAGCTTTGAAGGTATTGCGGCCTGTGTAGACGGTCTGTACACTTCTGATGAAGCGGGCAACATGGTACCTGCACTGGCAACTGAGATGACCGTTTCGGATGATAGTCTCACCTACACCTTTACACTCCGTGACGCTCAGTGGAGTAATGGTGACCCCGTTACCGCCCATGACTTTGTCTATGCCTGGCAGCGCCTCGGCTCTGCAGAGCTGGCCAGCGAATATGCTTACATCCTCGGGGTGGCGGGCATTAAAAACGCCGATGCAATTGTAGCGGGTGAGATGGACTCGAAAGAGCTCGGTGTCAGCGCGCCGGATGATAAGACCCTTGTCGTCGAACTGGAACGTCCGGTTGCCTTCTTTGATAAACTGATGGCCTTCCCGCCGTTCTTCCCGGCCAACCAGAAGTTCGTGGAACAGGCGGGTGCACAATATGGCCTGACCCCGGAAACGATGCTCTACTGTGGCCCCTTTATGTGGACCGAGTGGATCTCCGACAACAGCTTCAGTTTTGTGAAAAACCCCACCTACTGGGACGCCGATGCCGTCAAACTGGACGGACTCGAGTTTAAAGTAGCCCGCGATGAGCAGTCAGCGGTTCTCGACTTTGAAAGCGGAAATACGGACTATGTCTACCTGAGTGGTGAGCTGGTAAGCCGCTACAAGGACGAGCCCGGTTACTCTATCCAGCTCGGCAGCTGGCTGTGGTTCCTCCAGGTCAATCACTATGACCCCAAACTGGATGATGAAAATCTGATGAAAGCCATCTCGCTGGCTTTTGACCGCGAGCTGATCGCCAACAATGTTCTTCAGGACGGATCGATCGCTGCCGTGGGCTTTGTGCCAAGAAAACTCGCCTCCGACTCCAAGGGGGTAGACTTCCGTGATTCCGCCGGCAAGTACTTCACAGAAGGAAAAGACAAGGCGAAAGAATACTGGGAAGCCTACAAAGCAGACAAGGGTGTCGACGCCTTTGAATTCGAACTGATCTTTGAAGACTCCGAACAGTCCAAGAAAGTCGCTGAGTTTATGAAGAGCGAGATCGAGACCACTCTGGCAGGCATGACCGTCAACCTGAAGAGTGTTCCCAAGAAGACACGCCTGGAGATCATGCGCGGCAAGGAACTCGACTATGACATGGGTCTTCAGCGCTGGGGTCCCGACTACGCCGACCCGGCCACCTATCTTGACCTCTATGCTGTGCCGGAAAACCGCGGTGGTTACACTCGACCGGAATATGAAGCCTATGTCGAGAAGTACAAGAGCGCAGATATTACACCGGATGAGCGCTGGCAGGTCATGCTCGAAGCGGAAGACTTCCTGCTAAAGAGCGCCATGGGACCCATCCCTGTCTATCAGACCGGTGCCGCCCAGATGTGGAACCCCAAAGTCAAAGGGGTACTCAACCTCACGGTCGGAACGCCGTTCCTGTATAAAGACGCTTACTTCGAATAATTTAAGAGATTTTGGCTAGCCCCCGGGAAGCTGCGCCATTTGCAGCTTCCCCTCTTTGAAAGGATAACTATGGCCAGATATGTTGCTCAGCGATTGGTGATTGCTGCGGTCACGGTTTTTTTCATCCTGCTCTTGTTGTTTTTGATGCTGGAGCTGATGCCGGGAACCCCCTTCAACGATGAGCGTCTGACAGACCAGCAGCGTGCGGTGATCATGGAGAAGTATGGGCTTGATCGCCCGATACTTGAGCGCTTTTTGAAATACATGCTGATGATGTTAAAGGGTGACTTTGGGATCTCCTACACCCTGAATAAAAATATGCCCGTCTCTTTTATGTTGGGGCAACGCGTTGGCATCACGATGATCTTAGGTCTTCAAGCAGTCCTTTTGGGTCTTGCTGTCGGAATGGTGCTGGGGATCATCTCTGCGCTCAATCACGGAACATGGCTGGATTCGCTTACAAGCCTGATCGCTGTTGCGGGTGTTTCAGTCCCATCCTATGTCTTTGCCCTCTTTCTGCTCTATGTCTTTGCTTTCCTGCTGCGGTGGCTCCCGATTCGCTATAACCCGACAGATCCGGGACTCTCCGGGGTCCTTCCTGTGATCAGTCTGTCCATGTTTACGATTGCGACGGTCGCCCGCTTTCTGCGCAGCGAAATGCTGGAAGTTTTGGGCAGTGAATATATACTCCTCTCACGCGCCAAGGGGTTACATGAAGGTGCTGTTATCCGCAGGCATGGGATACGAAATGCCCTCATCCCGGTTGTCACCGTCGTGGGACCCCTCGTCGTCAACTTGATGACTGGCTCTCTCGTGGTGGAGAAGATCTTTGCGATTCCCGGGCTTGGCAGTCTCTTTGTCCAGGCGATCACCGTCAACGACTACAATGTCGTCATCGCCATCAGCTTCATCTATAGCGTCATGTTTGTGCTCACGATGCTGGTCGTGGACCTGCTCTATTCGGTGATCGATCCGCGCATTCGACTTAGTAAAGGAGGTCCCGCATGAGTCTTCCACGTCTGGATCTCTTCGATTTTGCCCCGCCTGAAAAGCACCTGCTTGCTGATCAGTCGCACTCGATTGTGGAGAGAGGCTTTTTGCAGGATGTCTGGGGCCGCCTGAAGAGCAACAGAGCTGCGCTGGTCTCCCTAATCGTCATCCTCATCATTCTAGCTCTCAGCGTGATCGTGCCACTGATCAGTACCCACCGCTATGACCGGGGCATCATCCAACACCAATCCCTGCCGCCTCGTTGGCCTCTGATCGAAAAGACGGGTCTTCTCGATGGAAACGGCGAATATCAGGAGAAGGGTCTTGAAGATACCTACTACCTCTTCGGGACAGATACCCTGGGACGCGACATCTGGGTGCGCACCTGGAAGGGGACACAGGTGTCCCTCTACATGGCGTTTTTAGCTGTTGTCGTGGACATGATTCTTGGGATGAGCTTCGGACTGATCTCCGGCTATTATGGAGGTTATATCGACTTATTCCTTCAGAGGGTGATCGAGATTTTAAACTCGATCCCAACCATTGTCATCGTCACTCTCTTAGTGTTTGTCCTGCGCCCCGGCATCCTTTCGATCACACTTGCCATCATTATTAAAGGGTGGATCGGCATGAGTAAGATTGCCCGAGCTCAGGTACTCAAACTGAAGGAGCAGGAGTTTATCCTCGCTTCCCGTACACTGGGAAGCTCTGATTTGAAGATTATCATGCATCAGCTCCTCCCCAATATCTTTGGGCAGGTCATCATCATGAGCATGTTCTCTATTCCCAACGCTATCTTCACAGAGAGTTTTCTCGCCTTCATCGGGCTGGGACTCCAGCCTCCGCTGGCCTCTCTCGGTGTTTTGATCAGCGAAGGGTTTAAGTCTTTCCTGGTTTCGCGCTACATGGTGGTTATTCCGACCGCCGTCCTTGCCGTGTTGATGTTTAGCTTCACGGTGCTTGCAGACGGGCTGCGCGATGCATTTGACCCAAAAATGAAGGAGATGTGAGATGGAGAGAAAACGTATATTATCAATCCGCGATCTTGAGATCTCCTTTCAAACGACGGACGCTCTCATCCGCGCGATCCGCGGTGTTCGCTTGGACCTTTATCAAGGGGAGACAGTCGCCATCGTAGGTGAGTCCGGCTCAGGCAAAAGTGTTACCGTCAAAGCCGTGATGGGCATTCTCAGCTCCAACGGCTCTGTCGACAATGGCAGTATCACCTATACCGATCCTGATACGGGAGAAGTGTTTCCGATCGTGGAGATGAGTCAAAAAGATATCCGCTCCAAAATTTCCGGGCAACGCATCGCCATGATCTTTCAAGACCCGATGACAAGCCTCGACCCGACCATGACGATCGGGAAGCAGATTATGGAGGGGATGCGCTACCACCACCAAGTTCCTAAGAAAGAAGCGCAGCGCAGAGCACAGGAGCTCTTGGATCTTGTTGGCATCGACAACTCAAAGCGTCGCATGAAACAGTACCCCAATCAGCTCTCCGGTGGTATGAGACAGCGTGTGGTCATCGCCATCGCCCTTGCCTGCGATCCGCAGGTACTCATCTGCGATGAGCCCACGACGGCCCTTGACGTCACGGTGCAGTCGAAGATTCTCGAACTCATCCAGTCCATTCAGAAGGAGAAAAATCTCTCCGTCATCTATATCACTCACGACCTGGGTGTCGTGGCAAAGGTCGTTGACTATGTCGCGGTCATGTACGCCGGACGCATCATTGAGAAGGGGAGTGTCGAGGAGGTCTTCTATGACCCTCGCCACCCATATACCTGGGGACTCTTAAGTTCGATCCCGGACCTTAACCTCGACGAAGAGGAACTCTACAGTATCCCCGGCAACCCCATCAACCTGGCACTGCCGTTCAAAGGGGATCCTTTTGCCCCGAGAAATAAATACGCCTTGAACATCGATTTTGAAGAGGAGCCGCCTCTCTTTCATGCGGGAGGAAAACATCGTGTGGCTTCGTGGTTGCTCGACCCCAGAGCCCCCAAAGTGGACAGACCTGCGTCTCTGGAGCGTCGCCTGAAAGAGATGAAAGAGGAGGTAAAGCGCCATGAGTAGACCACTCCTGGAAGT
Organism: uncultured Clostridia bacterium; assembly: GCA_937880545.1. Lineage (GTDB taxonomy): Bacteria > Bacillota > Clostridia > Peptostreptococcales > Acidaminobacteraceae > DUVM01. Next base: position 12,908 of record CALFKA010000110.1, read on the forward strand.
CAAAGACCTCAAACAACATTTCCGCATTAACCGCCGATTTACGACGAAGGCCGTCGACGGCATCAGCTTCACCGTTGACCGCGGCCAGACTTTTGGCCTTGTAGGAGAGTCGGGGTCGGGTAAATCTACCACCGGCCGCTCTATCATCCGGCTCTACACACCTTCGGCGGGCGAGATTTTCTTTGATGGTCACCGCATCTCGGGTCCGCTTGATGCGCAGACAAGACGCCTGGTACGCACGAAGATTCAGATGGTATTTCAGGATCCAATGGCTTCTCTCAACCCGAGAAAGACGGTCCTCGATATCGTCTCAGAAGGGCTGATGAACCTGCATCCCGAACTGTCAGTAGAGCAGAGAAAAGAAAAAGTCTCTCAGGTACTTGAACAGGTGGGTCTCAGCGCAGATTTCGTGAACCGCTATCCCCATCAGTTCTCCGGAGGGCAGCGCCAGCGCATTGGGCTTGCCCGCGCTCTTATCATGGAGCCACAGCTCATCATCGCAGATGAGCCGATCAGCGCTCTGGACGTATCGATTCAGGCGCAGGTTGTCAACCTCCTAAAGCGCATCCAGCGAGAGCTGGGGATCACCATGATCTTCATCGCCCATGACCTGTCGATGGTCCGCTATATTTCGGACAGGATCGGTGTCATGCACTTGGGTCACATCGTGGAGATAGGCGACCGCAACGAGATTTTCACCAATCCACTACACCCCTACACACTCAGCCTGCTCTCTGCCATCCCGCAGCCAAACCCCGTTGTGGAGAAGAAGCGCAGGAGTTTAGGTTATCTCTATCACCAGGGTGGCATAGATTATACAAAGGGCACCCTTCACGATGTATCTGCGACGCATCAGGTATTGGCGATCCCCCAAGAGTTCGAGAAATGGAAGGCAGGTGATTATTCCGACACACTGACGGAGAGTCACCGAGTTGATCCACAAAGCAGGCAGAGATCTTGAGCGTTGATCCTTCATCCTTATTAGCTCTCATCAGAGGTTGAACTTCTCTAAGAAAGAGAGGTTCAGCCCCTTTTTTTCGTGTATAGTAATAAGTAAGATAGAAGCTGCTACACACGGCAAAACAGGAGGGGATACGACAGCCGTCGGAAGCTGCGTGCGCGGGCAACTTACGATATCTTATCAACAGCTCGTACACAGCTATGGTAGAAAGGAGATTACTATGAACCCTACAGGCCATCCGCAAGACAAAAAGAAGCGGGAATTTCCTAACCTCAATGCCTACGTTATCCTCTTTACTTTGATTCTTTTGGCGACTGTACTTACATGGATTATTCCTTCTGGGGAGTATGTTCGTGTGGAAGATCCCGTCTCGGGACGTACGATTATTGATCCCGAGTCCTACCATGTCGTAGAAGATAAGTCTGTCAATATCTTTCAGATGTTCCAAGCGATTCCTCGAGGTATCCGCGAGTCAGCCGGTATTATAGCCTTTATTTTTCTGATCTCGGGAGCGGTGGAGATCGTCAAGGGAACCGGAGCGATTGACGCCGGTATCTACAAACTCGTCGATAAGATGAAAGGGAAGGACACTCCACTACTCGTGGTAATCATTTTTCTTTTCAGTCTGATGGGAGCCGCCTTCGGGTTTGCCGAAGAGACAATTCCGTTTATTCCTCTCGGTGTATCACTAGCTGTCTCACTAGGCTATGACCGGATCGTAGGCTTTGACATAGTGCGAACCGCCGCTTTTATCGGCTTCTCTGGTGCATTCATGAATCCGTTTTCCATCGGTGTAGCGCAGGAGATCGCACAGCTTGAGCTCCTCTCCGGTATGGGCTATCGCGTCGTCATCTACATATGCTTTCTCGCTGTTGGTATCTTTTACATCCTCCGTTATGCCAAGAAAGTAAAGAACAATCCCGAAGTCAGTCACCTTTACGGTCATGTAAGCGAGCTGGATGCTTCCCTTAAGCTATCAGAAGAAGACAAGGTGGAGTTCACCGGACGCCATGGGCTGGTACTTCTGGGCTTTCTTGCCATCCTCGTCGCCCTTGTCTATGGTGTCAACCAGTTCGGGTGGTACACGACCGAACTCTCCGCTCTCTTTTTGGGTGGAGGAATCTTCTGTGGATTTTTGGGTGGAATGAATCCGAACCAAGTCGCCTCTCATCTCACAAATGGCATGCGCGGTGTCACCTTCGGAGCTCTCATCGTGGGATTTGCCCGAGCCATCGTCATTATTCTTGGAGATGCAGTAATCATGGATACCATTATCCATTCGATTGTCTCGCTCATTTCACAGAGCTCGGCGATGCTCTCAGCCGTTCTCATGTTCTTTGTGCAGACGATCCTCAACTTCTTCATCGGTTCTTCCTCGGGCCTGGCCGCTGCGACTATGCCGATCATGACGCCGGTGGGAGATCTGCTTGGGGTCACGAGGCAGACAACTGTGCTCGCTTTTCAGTTTGGAGATGGCATCACCAATATGTTCTATCCGGCGATGATATATTACCTCGCCTTTGCTGACATCCCTTATGACAGATGGATACGCCATATCTGGAAGCTGACACTCATCCTTTCTGCTATGGCAACCGTCTTTGTGATCATTGCTGTGATGTTCAACTACACTTGATTGTTGCGAAACAAGTAGCCGCCTGAGAGTCTCAGGCGGTGTTTTTGCTCCGACTCCATTTGTATAATGTATAAAGCGTAAAAGGAAAAAGAGCAGGAAGACCCTGCTCGCATGCTATTACTATGTACTCCGATAGCTAAAGGTTGAGATACTTCTTTATAGCATCCAGTTGCTCAGAGGCATCTCTTCTGCCCTCTTCATAGAGAGCTTTTAGTTTGGAGACATCTCGCTCCTGACTTTCGATCTCGACGGGTCCTTTCGGAGAGATGACGAAGACCTTTCCGCTTTCAGTCAGGAGGTCCAAGTCATCGAGCTGGTGGTTGTAGATCTCCACCGTTTTTGTGAGGAGCTTGGCAAATTTTGGATAATCTTTGTAGTGCTCCTGTTCTTTGTGAACCTGCTCTTCTGGCTTTTCTCGTTTTCTAAATCCACGTTCACGGGTGGTGACGACGAGTACTTTGTCAGCGCCGTCTTCCATAGCTTTTTGAAAAGGGATCGGGCAGACGAGCCCGCCATCCATGTACTTCACACCGTTGATTTCTTTGGGAAGTGCAATGATCGGAAGCGAGCTGGAGGCGACAGCAGCTTTTAAGATATCTGTCTCACTTTTTTCCAGAAAGGCCGCTTCTCCTGTTTCGAGTTCGGCGGTGACCGCATAGAACTTCGTGGGGTTCCTTTTCAGCGCCTCAAAGTCCAGGGGAACGAGTTGTTGTGAGAGCTCTCCCATTAAAAACTGAAAACCAAAATAGTCCCCCGTTTCTGTGAGATTTTTCTCGCTCATGTAGCGGGGGTCATGAATATAATCAAAACTGATGCGGGCGGTTCTTCCGGGCTGACCGGAGAGAAAACTGAGAGCGCTTAAAGAGCCTGCCGATACACCGTAGACCGCATCAAAGGTGATATTGTTTTCGAGGAGGATGTCAAGCACGCCGGCTGTATAGATGCCGCGGTGAGATCCGCCTTCGAGGACGAGTGCTTTCATCAGTCGAGGGTGACAGCTGTTCCTGAAGCAGTGACCATGAGCATGCTGCCGGCTTGACCGAGAACTTCGTAGTCGATGTCGACGCCGACGACGGCGTGTGCGCCCATGCTGGCGGCTCTTTGTTCCATCTCGCGGAGTGCTTCTTCTCTGGCGCGCAGCAGTTCGTCTTCGTATGTTTTACTGCGTCCGCCGAAGATGTCTCTGAGTCCTGCGGCAAAGTCCTTGACAAAGTCTACACCGGAGATGACTTCTCCGAAGACGATTCCTTTGTAAGAAGTGATGGTGCGTCCCTCTACGGAAGGGGTGGTGGTAATGATCATACTCATTCCTCCTGTTTATTTGATGGTGGTAATATACCCTCTGAACGCTCAATACTCACCCAGGCACCTAATATTATGAAGAAAGCACCGACAAAGGTGGGCCATTTCGGAAGTTCTGATAAAAAGAGAAATCCGAGGAGCGGGGAGAGGATGAGTCCTGTATAATCAAAGATAGCTACCTGGGCTGCAGGTGCAAGCTGATAGGCGTTTGTGACGAAGTACTGTCCGCCGGAGGCGAACGTGCCGATGAGAAAGAGCATGCCGATATCTTTTAGGGTTGGCATAATCAGCGTCGGAAGTGCCAGGGGGACTGTCGCAAACAGACTAAAAAGAGAGAAGATAAAGATGATCCGAAGTCCCGGTTCTCTGCCAGCCAGTTTGTGGATAAAGCTATAGGCAAGAGCGGAGAAGACGGCGGAGGAGAGACCGACGAATGTGGCGAAATTTGCAAAGTTTCCCGAGGGCCCAATGACAAAGAGTGCTCCCGTAAAGGCGAGAAGCATTCCGATCATTGTACGACGACTGACTCGTTCTTTACTCAGCACCCAGGCAAAGAACGCCACCAGGAAGGGACTGAGTTTCTGGAGGAGCTGCGCATCGGCGAGAAGGAGGTTGCGGTTGGCATAAAACACCGCGACTGTCCCCATAAAACCAAACAAACAGCGAAAAACAAGGTCCTTTACATTGGCTTTTTCGGGTAGAATAGAAAGACCGGCCCTTTTAAGCAGAATGAAGGAAAGGATCGCAATAAAGAAGTTGCGGCTAAGAAGCTGTTCAAATATGGGAATGCTTCCGCCACTCATCCGCACCGTCAAACCCATTAGTGCAAACGAGGTGGATGCCACTATCATGTACGTAATACCGCGTTTCTTATTCATTGATTGAGTATAGCACGAAAGAAAGGATCATGAATGTTGGAAGAAAGAATTGTCCGCTTCCTTTTAGAGGAAGCCATGCGCAGCAAAGCCGATTTCGCTGAGGTCTTCTATGAGAATCGGCGCGTGACGAAAATCTCTATGGAAGACTCTAGGATGCAGGCCTCCATCCGGGGAAGAGAAAGAGGTGTGGGTCTTCGTCTCTATTATGGACTCAACACTATCTACGTCTATACCTCCGATCTGAGTGAATCGGGACTGCTTGACCTCGCCCGGCGTGCCGCTCTGGCGCTCGGCGGAGGAAAAGATTTCATTCAGCCTCCCTTTTCCCGGCAGGAACTGACGCCTTATTATGAAGTGCAGATCTTTCCGGACGCTTGGAGCATGAGAGAAAAGGCAGAGTTTTTGCGGGAAGCAGATGAGGTGGCAAGGGCGTATTCCGAGCTTATCTCCCAAGTCTCCCTGTCCCATCTGGACACAGACCAAGAGGTAATTATCGCCAATAGTGATGGTCTCTGGGCACAGGATCGCAGGGTTCGTACCCGCTTTTTGGTCTCCAGTATCGCTCAGGGAAAGGGGGAGCTGCACACAGGCTTTGCCTCAAATGGTGCCTCCATGGGTCTTGAGTACTATGATCATTACAGCCCGGTGGAGTTAGCAAAAGAAGCATCGCGCATTGCGGTGTTAGCGGCCTCGGCAGAGTATGCCCCTTCCGGCAAAATGCCCGTCATCATGGACAATGCTTTTGGTGGTGTCCTCTTCCACGAAGCGTGTGGCCACTCTTTGGAGGCTTCCTTCATCAGTAAAGGCACTAGTGTCTTTACCGGCAAACTCGGGGAAAAAATCGCCTCAGATAAGGTGTTTGCCTATGATGATGGCACAATCCCCGGAGAGTGGGGAACCACTCGTATCGACGACGAAGGCACGCCGACAAGAAATAATCTCCTCATCGAAGGGGGCATCCTAAAGAGCTATCTCGTGGATCGCCTGCACGCAAGGAGGATGGGTACGGAGTCCACAGGGAGTGCCAGGAGAGAATCCTACCGCTATGCTCCCACCTCGCGCATGAACAACACCTTCATTGCCGCGGGAAAGGATACATTTAAAGAAATGGTGGCGGGAGTCGAATATGGCCTCTACGCCAAGACCTTGGGCGGGGGAAGTGTCAATCCCGCATCAGGTGATTTCAACTTCCAGGTAAGCGAAGCCTACCTGATTGAAAACGGAAAGATTACAAAACCACTTCGGGGCGCAGCGCTTATCGGAAAAGGTGCAGAAGTGCTCGAGAAGATTGATGCGGTCAGCGGAGACCTCAAGCTCGGTCAGGGCATGTGCGGCGCAGATAGCGGGATGGTGCCTGCTTCTTTGGGCCAGCCCCAGGTGCGGGTGAGCGAACTCACAGTAGGAGGCAGAGAATGAATCAGCGTCTGGAACATCTATTAGAAAGAGCTTCTCAGCGCTTTGAGGAAGCCGAAGTTTTTTACCGTGCAAGTGAGTCGACGAGCCTGAAGATCTATCAGGGAGAGACAGAAGAATTCTCCATCGCCTCCACAGGGGGCGTCTCGCTGCGCGTAAAGTCGGGAGGCAAAGCCGGCATCGCCTACAGTGAGTCGCTCGAAGAAGTACATCTACAGGAACTGATCGAAGAAGCAAAAGAGAGTATGGAACTCAGCGAAGAAGAAGAGTTCTTTTATCAGGGAGGGGGCACATACCCCCAAGTCGAAGTTCAGCTGCCTGAGCCGGTCAACCCGGAAGAATATGCAGAAAAGCTTGTGGGTCTGGAGAGGAGCTTCTTTTCCGCCGATGAGCGCATCGACAATGCGTACGGTACCGGGTTTTCACAGGTGAGAAGCCGCCGGATGCTGCTTAGTAGCCATGGACTGCGCCTGGAGTCTGCCGCCGGCTACTCAAGAATCATGGGCATCCCCATCGCAAAAGATGAATCGGGCATGGTTGTCGGGGTGGGCTATGATGTGAAGGTCAATCCGGAAGAGCTTGACTGGGAAGCGGTCTTTGAAGAAGCTCTTGAGAGAGCGCTCTCGCAACTCGGAGCAAAGCCTGTCCGCTCCGGCAAGTACCCGCTCCTCTTCACCAATATGGCCGCCACCTCTCTCCTGCAGGGGTTTGCAGGGAACTTTATCGCCGAGAGTGTCCAAAAGGGCCGAAGCCTGTTGAAGGGAAAGATCGGAGAGAAAATAGCCTCTCCTCTCATCGACCTGATCGATGACCCCTTCCA
>CALFKA010000111.1 GCA_937880545.1 uncultured Clostridia bacterium
CGTTTCTTGTCTCCAAAACCGTCAGAAAGAATCGTATTGTCTTTACTGACGACGACGTTTCTTGCGCGGCCGAGATCGCTCAGCTCCACTTCTTTGAGGTCGTGGTCAAGATCAGAGGAGATGTATTTGGCTCCTGTGAGGATGGCGATATCCTGGAGTTGATCTTTTCTTCTGTCTCCAAAGCCGGGGGCTTTGACAGCGACGATATCAAAAGCGCCGCGGAGTTTGTTGACGACGATCGTAGTCAGGGCTTCGCCTTCCAGATCTTCACTGACGATGAGCAGCTTCTGTCCGCTTTCCATGATCTTTTCAAGAAGCGGGACAATCTCAGCATTGGTGGAGATTTTTTTATCTGTGACGAGGATCAAAGGCTCTTCAAGAGTCGCTGTCTTCTTTTCCATATCATCGACCATGTAGGGGGAGATATATCCACGATCAAACTGCATTCCTTCGACCAGTTCGAGCTCGGTGAGCATGGACTTTGATTCTTCTACTGTAATGACACCGTCTTTACCGACTTTGTCCATGGCGCCGCTGACCAGTTCACCAATCTGAGCATCCCCAGCGGAGTTTGAGGCGACATGCGCGATGTCTTTGGACTCGGCGATGACGATGGAATGTTCTTTTAGGTAGTCGACTACCGCCTGGGTGGCAAGCTCAATGCCTTTTTTGATCAGCATCGGATTGGCACCGGCAGCGACATTTTTGAGTCCTTCGCGGACAATGGCCTGTGAGAGAAGGGTCGCGGTCGTGGTGCCGTCACCGGCTACGTCATTTGTCTTTGTAGCCACTTCTTTTACAAGCTGTGCGCCCATGTTTTCAAAGGCGTCTTCGAGTTCAATTTCTTTTGCAATGGTGACCCCATCATTAGTAATCAGAGGAGAACCATATTTTCTCTCCAGAATAACGTTTCTTCCCTTAGGTCCAAGGGTTACTTTGACGGTATCGGCGAGTTTGTTGAGACCTTTTTCCAGTTTAACGCGCGCTTCTACCGCATGCGAAATATCTTTAGCCAATTCTTTTTCCTCCTAGAGAACCTGCGCAATGACATCTTCTACTTCAATGATGATGTACTCTTCGCGCTCATATTTTACTTTTGTCCCGGCATACTTTTTAAAGAACACTTTGTCTCCGACGTTCAGATTTTTCACTTTCTCTGAAATCGCCAGTACTTCTGCCATCTGCGGTTCATCTTTTTGTCCCGCCAGTACTAAGCCGCTCTTGGTGGTTTCTTCTGCTTCGAGTTCTTTCAGCAATACACGTTTGCCTATAGGTTTGATGTTCACCTTTTCCTCCTGAATTCGATAAAAATTCCTCAAAAAAAGCCTGAGGATACACTCAATACTATACCCCAGTGCATCCTCTTCTATCAACCCCATCGAAGAAATTTGATAAACTTCTTCGTTTCATCCATTTTTTATTGAAAATATCACATTTTGCTTCGAAAACCACCACGAAAAGGTGCGGAGCTTCCTTCAGGACATTAGGAATGGCAGAAAAAGATAATAAAGGACAGGAATCAGCACCGCAGGCAAGAGATCGCTCGTTCGAATCTTTCCCGGAAAGATCATATTCAGGCCAAGGCTCATGATCAGAAGGCCTCCTACATGGCGGATCCCGTCTATCATCTCCAGTGTCAAAACACCCTCCAAAGCCGAAGCAAGAAGTGTGATAGTCCCCTGATATACGAGAATAGATAGCGAGGAGAAGATGACGCCAAAGCCAAGGGTCGTCGTCAACACCAGCGCGGAAATGCCATCGAGCGCTGACTTAAGAAACAGAATACTGTGATCACCTCGAATGCCGCTTTCAATCGAGCCTAGAATCGCCATGGAGCCGATACAAAATAGCAGAGTGGCGGTGACAAAGCCGAGCGAAAATCCCTCTTCACCAAAACGCGCCTGGAGATTGTCACCGAGTTTTTCGATACGCTCCGTGATGCGCAGCGTACTCCCTATCGCTCCGCCTATGACGAGCGAGAGGAGAACAAGGAGCACATTGGGAGCTGAGATACTCATCTGTAGTCCAATGAGAAAGACACAAAGAGCAACCCCCTGCTCCATTACTTTTACAATGCGTGCAGGGATTCCTTTTGCCAGTGTCAGCCCAAGGGCACTGCCTACCACAACTGCCAACGCGTTGACGAGTGTTCCGATCATGGGTACATACCATTTCTGAGGGTATGAAACAGCATCTGCTGCGCCAGCCCTCCCTCTCCTCCAAAATACTCCTTTATAAATGCTTCACGGCTTCCTGCTTCTTCTATCTCTTTACAGTAGAATCTCTCCAAGGCTCTGAGCACCCAGACATCGACCGGGAATGCTTCCTGAAACCCATAGCCAAAGAGTAGAACACAGTCGGCCACTTTGTTTCCTACGCCTTTTATTCTTTTGAGTTCTTCTCTGCCTCCGTGTAACGGAAGTCCCACGACCTTCTCCAGGTCGACTTCTCCTGCGAGGACTTTCTGCACAGCATCGACGACATATCCTGCCCGATAGCCAAAACCCAATGTACGGAGTTCTTCTTCTGTGACATTTTCAAGCTCCGACGGAGTGGGAAAGCCATAGAATTCTTCTTGTCGATCTGGCAGTTGGTTTCCTCTATAAGTGAGCTTCGGTCCCCGTAGGACGGCAAGTTTCTCTACCAAGGAGCGAATCCTCGGTATGTGATTGTTCTGCGAGAGGATAAAGGTGATGAGAGTCTCCCAGGGGTCCTGCTTGAGAATCGATAACCCCCTGCAATAATCAACGGCTATCTTAAGCCAAGGATCTTTCTGAGCCAGGGCGTCCTGTCGGCGAAGCAGGTCTCGCCCGAAGCCGAAGTAATCATAAAAGACTCGCTGAAAGAGTTCTTCATCCATCGGTGTCAAAAGTGTACCTTCTTCCATCTGCTTCGCTTCAAGCACCATCCCATGCACCACGCCGAGGTAGTGCCCTTCACTGATCTTTCTCCAGCGAAAACACTGACCATTTTCGAGCGTGTGTTCCAGATGAATGACTTCAGGAACAAAGTAGGATTCACTCATCTGCATCCACTGTCTTCTCCAGAAGCTGGCGCGTCCGCTGTTTGTAGAGAGTGGCTCGCACCGCACAGGCGATGGCCTCCTCGATCGGATCACTCATCTCCCTGGCGAGAGTCTTGGGTAATTCTTCTTCTTCTCTTAAGATGGCGCGGAACTGCTCATAGAGTGCCTCATCGCTTCTCTCGGAGGCGTCGAAGAGGTTCTTGAGTTCAGTCACCGTGAGGACGGATTTGAGTGCACTGATGATGATCAAGCGGGCTAGGTGTTCCTTCCCATATCTCTTAGACTTCGTCCTGGGAAGAAGTCCCGCTTTTACGTAGTTATTGATCATGCTGGCGGTCAATTCCGGCTCACTCGGTATCGGGTAATCCTGTCGATTGAGAATCGTCAGTACCTGATCCAAGTACAATTCTATATCCGGGAGATGATCCCAGTCCGTCAGAGGTGTCTTGTTGTTTTGTGGCATAATTCCTCCTTGATGAGCAGTGTACAAAAAAAAGCAAAAAGAATCAATCCTTTCTTGACATATCAGTCTCTCTATTATATGGTTATGATAACCAGGTGAGGAGGTGTTATATAGTGCTTCATGTTTTTGGAGATTCCATCACGAAGAGCGTCGCGCTCGAAGAGGACGGCAGTTTTCGCACTGTTTCTGACAATTTTATCTACCGCGCAGCCCAGACCTGTGGACTGCCTCTTAATAACCGCTCTCTATTCGGAGCCACACTGACAAAGGGGCGCCAATTGCTGAAGCGCTTCTCAAAAGATCTTTCCCCGGGAGACAGAGTCCTCATAGCCTATGGTGGCAACGACTGCAATCTCCCCTGGGACATTATCTCAGAAAACCCCCAGTCATCTCCTTCGGCAAAGACTCCCATTGAGGACTTTAAGGTACAACTCTCAGAGATGATCGATGAGCTCCGCGAGAGAGGGATGGAGCCGATCCTAATGAGCCTCCTCCCCCTTCAGCCCAATCGTTTTTTTCAAGTGGTCAGCAAGGGGCTGAAGGCAGAGACACTGCGCAAGTGGCTGGGCGATATCCAGGAGATCTACTACTGGCAGGAAGGCTATTCCAAAGTAGTGATGGAGACCGCAGCCAGCAAAGACGTTCCACTCTTTGATGCAAGAAGTGTCTTTCTCTCCCATCCGCATTATGAAGAACTTCTCTGCAGTGACGGAATGCACATGAATGAACAGGGGCAGGAGATCCTCACCGAAGCCTTTACCAAGTTCCTGCAAAAAATAGTATAAGTACAAACGCAAAAAAAAGAGAAGGCATAATAACCTTCTCTGCTTTTTTGTGGAACGAATCAGTACCAGCCCTTCAGTTTCATGGATTCTGCAACCTTCTTGACGCTAATCAGGTAGGCCGCTTCGCGTACGGAGCAGCCGTACTGTTCTCTGAGAGCCCAAATATCATTAAAGGCGGAGACCATGGCCATCTCTTCTTTTTCTTCCACTTCTTCTTCTGTCCAGTAGTATCCGTAGATATTCTGAACCCATTCAAAATAAGAGACGGTGACGCCGCCGGCATTGGATAAGACGTCGGGCGTCAGCACGATGCCACGCTCATTGATGATCTTATCAGCCTGGGGTGTTGTCGGGCCATTGGCCGCTTCGACGATGAGTTTGCAGTTGAGGTTTCTCGCCTCTTCTTCTTTAATGGCGTTTTCTAGTGCTGCTGGGCACAGGATGTCCACTTCCAGCTTGAAGAATTCTTCCAGACTCAGGCGCTTGGCATCCGGGTATTCGCGCAGATGTTTGTGTTCAGCGACATGCGCGGCGAGCGCTTTGTATTCAAAGCCATTTTCATTGTAGATGGCGTATGTGCCTCCTACAGGTTCCCATTCTGCAATGGCGACGACTTTTGCACCCAGTCGTTCAAAGTTCTTGACGGTGAAACTACCGACATTTCCAAATCCCTGAACCGCCACAGTGGACTCTTTCAGATCCATACCTAATTTGTCTGCTGCTTCGCGGGCGACGACAGCAACACCATAGCCAGTTGCTTCGTTGCGTCCTCTGCTTCCCCCAATTTCAAGGGGCTTACCGGTGAAGACACCGATTTCCTGTGAACCGTGCAGTTGGAGGTATTCATCGACCATCCACCCCATCACTTTTCCACTGGTTCCCACATCCGGTGCAGGGATGTCGATCTTTTCTCCCAGCATCTGATACATGCCGCGGACATATCCTCTGGACAATTCCTGTAATTCACGTTCCGAGAGTTTGTGGGGCTCTACGCTGATCCCGCCTTTGCCGCCTCCGTAGGGGATGCCTACGATGCCGCATTTAAAAGTCATCCAGATGGAGAGGGCTTTCACCTCTTCCAGATTGACGTCCGGATGGTAGCGGATGCCACCTTTGTAGGGGCCGATCGCATTGTTGTGTTGGCTTCTCCAGCCTTTGAATATCTTGACCGTTCCATCATCCATGCGTACAGGTATTGAAATTTCAATCACACGCTGGGGTTCTTTGAGCAGCTCATAGACAGCATTGTCTAGACCGAGGGTCTCGCAGGCTTTCTTCACCTGCAGCTGAGCATTCTCTAATGGGCTTAAGACTTCTGTGGACAAGATAAACCTCCTTTTTGGATCGTTATGTTAATATTAATATAACACAGTTCTTCTCTTACCTTAAGTCGTTCTTCACCCGGAACTAAAATGAGATCCATTCTTATTACCGGCTTTTTCGTTAAATTATTGCGAATCACCTTGTTCTTCACCCGCTGCCCTTCTATAATGAGGTCATCAACATATAAGGAGGACCCTATGGCATTTTTTATCGAAGATAGCTGCATCGCATGTGGCGCCTGCCAGCCTGAGTGCCCGGTTGACTGCATCTCGGAAGGCGATATCTACGTCATCGACGCCGACAGCTGCATTGACTGCGGTGCATGTGCAAACGTGTGCCCTACAGGAGCGCCTGTACAGCAATAAACCCGAAAAGACGCTACGGCGTCTTTTTTTGTACGCAAAAAGGGGGATCACTCTCCCCCATTGATTCTGTATTTTTCTACGGTCAATTGATTGATCTTACTGATAAATTTTAGGATACCGACTTCTTCATTATGCGAAAGACCGGAAAGAACAAATCCAATCTTCTCTTCCAATGCTGCTTCTAACGTCGCCTGCATCCTCTTGCCCTTTTGCGTCAATAAGAGTTTTCTCCTACGCAGATCCTCTTTATCCTCCACCTTATCTATGTAACCACGGCGGATGAGAACATCTAAGAGAGAGAGTGCTTCTGATCGTTTCACACGGTAGAATCTCGTAAACTCCGTAAGAGAAGCACCGTCAGGAAATTTCATAAGTACGTAGGCTTCTTCCAGGGTCAGATCATGAGACTTTAAATGATATGCATCTTCCAAAAAAATCTTATCAAGCAGGATGCCTAGCCATTTTCTGATTTCTTTTTGGTAGCTGGCCATCACTCATTCAATAAGTAAGCGAGGGTCATCAGATTATCAACCATATGGACGTTTTCCACTATGACATCGTCAGGAACGATCAGATCGACCGGCGCAAAATTCCAGATACTTCTCGCTCCCGAGATGACGACGCGGTCTGCGATCTGCTGAGCGACTTTGACGGGAGTCGTGATGACGGCGATATCCACCGGATGCGTCGACATATAGGTCTCGAGGATGTTGACATCAAGCACTTCAACTCCATGGACGATATTTCCAATCTTTTCAGGATTGTTGTCAAAGAGGGCGTCCACTTGAAAACCGAGTTTCTCAAAACCGAAGTTGACAAGTGCTTCTCCCAGATTTCCGGCACCGAGGACGATTAGGCGGTATGTATGCTGTAAGCCGATAATATGGGAAATCGCTCCGAGAAGATCTTCAACATTGTAGCCATAGCCTTGTTGGCCAAACTTGCCAAAATTGTTAAAGTCCTGACGAATTTGAGAGGCGCTGAAACCGATCGTTTCACTCAATTCTTTACTCGAAATTCTCTCAATTCCTTTGTCTATCATGTCGCTCAGACAGCGGTGATATTTCGGTAGGCGACGGATGACGGCCATGGAAATATTCCCTTTGTTCATGGATACCTCCTCCAATTGTTAATAGTTTGATTATAACCGAAGGCACAAAAATAAGCAACATCTTATTCATAATTATAAATATAACTTCACAACTAACAAGAGCTGCTGTGTTACACTTAGCGTATTATGAATCTCATTACCATCCGCGACCTGCATTTTCACTTTGCAGACAAAGACCTTCTAAAAGGCATTGACTTTACTGTCAGAACAAGAGACCATATCGGCATCATCGGAAGAAACGGAAGTGGCAAGACAACGCTCTTTCGCCTGATCCGAAAAGAACTCACACCGGAGAGCGGGATCCTCTCACTCTCGAGTGGCATTCGCCTTGCCCATCTTTCTCAGATGAGCGACAGAAGCCGTGTGAGTGTCTATGAGTATTGTCTGGAAGCCTTTCGAGAAGTACTCGATTTGGAGTCGCGCATGAAGGAAATCGCGGAGGAGCTGAAGTCAGACCCGCACTCGGTCATACTTTTAAAAGAATACGAGCAAGTTTTTCATCGCTTTGAGCATCTCGACGGCTACAGCATCTACTCAAAGGTGCGTGGTATCTTGAGCGGGCTGGGTTTTCATGAAGATGATTACGACAAGAGTGTCTTCTATCTCTCGGGGGGTGAAAAGAGACGACTGGAACTTGCGAGGCTTCTTGCAGAGCCCTGCGACCTTCTCCTTCTCGACGAGCCGACAAACCACCTTGATTTAGGGGCTATCCGCTGGCTGGAGGGATTTCTTCGCAGCTACCAAGGGGCGTTTCTACTGATCACCCACGATCGCTATTTCCTCGATGCCTGCGTCGATACGATCTATGAACTTGAAAATGGTAAGGGCGTGGAATATCCGGGCAATTACTCCGCCTACGTAAATAGCAAGCGCACACGCTATGAACAGGAGAAGCGGGAGTATGCGCAGGCAAAGCGCGCCTACGATGCCGAGGTAGAAAAGCTTCGCACCTTTGAAGCGCGCTCTGCCAGAAACCAGAAATTTGCCGCTAGAGCCAGAGACCGCGAAAAGAAAATCGAAAAGATGGAAGTCCCCGAAAGACCTCTTTGGCTCGACCACTCCATTCGGCTTGACTTCGGGGAAAGACGCATGAGCGGAGAGGATGTCTTCCAATTGATCGACCTGACCATGGGATATGGAGAACAGACTCTCTTTAGCGACCTCTCACTGCGCCTTTACAGAGGCGAACGACTGGGCATCATTGGAGATAACGGAACCGGCAAGACGACGCTCCTGAAGCTTCTTAGTGGGGAAATAGCACCCCTTAGCGGATGGATTCACCGAGGCGATCAAGTGGACCTGGGCATCTACTCCCAGCATCAGCACCATCTCAGCCCCTCTCTCACACTTATCGAACAGGTCAACGAAGCGTATCCTATGTTAGATACCGGCGCAATCCGAAGTCTACTCGCCGCATTTCTCTTTCATACAGAAGAGCATCACAAGCTCATCTCTGCGCTCTCCGGCGGAGAGAAAGCCCGGCTCAGTCTCCTGCTTCTCATGCTCCGAAAGAACAATACACTCCTTCTTGACGAACCGACCAATCACCTGGACCTCCCCGGAAAAGAGACACTGGAAGAAGCGCTTCTTCGCTATGAAGGGACGCTGATCATTGTCAGCCATGACAGGTACTTTGTGGAGCGAGTGGCCAAGCGACTTCTCATCCTGAAATCCGATGGATGGGAGCTCTTTGAAGGAACATACCGCCAGTGGGAAGCGTCCCAGGAGCAGGCGCAAGAGACGACTGAAATAACAAAGACAAAGAAAGGTCCATCGAAGACGCCGCCAAAGAAGACCTCACAAGAAACAAAGAAAATGCAAGAACTGGAAGCGAGACTTCTAATAGAAGAGGAAAAGCTGGAGCAGATGGAACTTGCATTCGCAGACCCCACTATCTATAATGAAGGGCGTAATGTCCAAGAATTGATGATAGAATATGAAACACAAAAGGCTCTCGTGGCGGAACTCTATGAAGCCTGGGGAAAGGAATAGAAAGAATGAATATTTTTGAAACTGTCGTGGCTATTATCGCCGAACAGATGTCAGTGGACCCCTCCACCATCACCCGTGAGACCGATCTTCAGACCGATCTGGGTGCTGACTCCATTGATGCAGCGGAAATGATTCTCAACATCGAAGATCTTCTCGAGAGAAGGATCCCTGATGAAGCCATTGTGAGCATCCGCACCGTGGAAGACATCCTCAAATACCTCGAAGCCAACGAAGAAGAATAATCAACATGACACAGACAGCCACCTAAGCACATTGGGTGGCTGTCTTGATTGAGTGGATCTTTTTCTTTTTTCACCGACCTATTTTTCCATCTCTAAGGCAATGCCGCCTTTATAGTAGACCGGGATCAAGTCGGCTTCTTCGGAGAGCTCGAGCGCGATATCAAAATGTCTTCCGATGCGCTGGAGGGTATGGGCGTCGCTACCAAAAGTGACACTCTCTCCCCCACATTCTTTGTATGCTCGCAGGAACCACTGCCACTGCAGGCGGGCTTGCTTCTCACCCAGCCGGCGTGTGTTCAATTCCAGAGAGATTTCTTTTCTTGCCATAATGCGGAAGCACTCATAGATGAGGTCGGCAACAGCTCCCAGGGGGATCTCTCCTGCGAATTCCTGAATATAGCGAGTAGGATAGTCGACATGACCGAGAGCATGGATGAAACCATTATTTTCGACGGCATTGACCATGCTTTGCCAGTACCTATGATAGAAAGGAACCAGACTCATCCCGTGCGATTGCGTAAAGTCAAAGATCTCCCCTTCCCTGTACTCGTAGTGAAGGCATCCCAAGATAAAGTCAAACCCTTTGAGACCCGCCAGTTTTTCGTTGTTATCACGAAGCTCCGGACGCAGACCCAATTCGATGCCGGAATACAGGTTCTTCGCTCTTTGGATCAACGAGTCTTCCAGGAATTCATGGATATCAAAAGTAAAGTAGTCGCCTTGCGTATGATCAAAGTCATAGTGATCCGTGAGGATGCCTCTGAGCCCCAGGCTTCTGAGCATATCAGAAATTTGACGGGGCGAGAGCTGACTGTCGGTTGAGTAGTATGAATGAAGGTGTGAGTCGACCAGCACAGTTATCTCCTGTTCTAATTCACTCCCTGTATCTTTTCAGGAAGGAAACACGATCCGATAAGCTCGCGTTTATCGGTGAATTTTCATGAAAGTTTCTATAGCTTCTTAAAAGCCATGTGCTATTATATCATAAGTATGTGCTGACTCAACCTTACCGTTATTTAACACACAGGAGGCCCCATGTTACAACAGATAAAGCCCGATATCTATCAGTTCAATATCCCCCTTCGAAATAACCCACTGCGTTCATTAAACGCCTATATTATCAAGGGGGAGGAGAGTCTGATGATCGACTCAGGCTTCGACACCGATGAAAATATGGACATTGTGTTGGCGGCTCTCAAAGAGCTAAAAATCGCTCCCGAATCATTACGACTTTTCCTGACCCATCTCCATTCGGATCACACCGGTCTTGCTTCGAGGCTTGAAGACATTGGGGTGCAGGTCTATATGGGAAGAGTCGATGCCGCTATTTTAGAGGAGAGTCTCCTCGAGGAGAGTCCCTACTGGAAGGAACTCGAAGTCGACGCCCTCATGCAGGGACTGGAAGAAGACCAGCTTCGCATCAGCGACCATCCGGGATATGTCTACCGCCCAAAACTCATGCCCTCCATCCGTCTCACCGATGACGGGGATGAGTTCCGGGCAGGAGCATACCGTTTCATTGTCAAAGAGTTTCCCGGGCATACTCCCGGACTCCAGGCACTGTATGAACCGGAGCATGGATTTCTCTTCAGCGGCGACCATATTTTAGAGACCATCACCCCCAATATCACGTATTGGGGAGAAAACTTCGGTGACGCTCTCGGAAAATACCTTGTAAACCTGAAGAAAGTGAAGGAGATGCCTCTCACTCAGGTGTTCAGCTCCCACAGACAACTCCCTATAGATCATCTCCAGCGCATTGAAGAGATCGAAGAGCATCATGCGCATCGTCTCGGAGAAGCCATTGACATCTTAACAAAGAACGGACGCTCTACCGTGCGCGACGTCACGCGCCGACTCCACTGGGACATCCGTGCCAGGGACTGGAACGATTTCCCAAAAAGCCAGAAATGGTTTGCTGCAGGAGAAGCCCACGCCCATCTCGTTCACCTTACTAAACTTGGCAAAGTCAAACAGAGCAAAGAAGATGGTGTTCTGTGGTATGAAA
Source organism: uncultured Clostridia bacterium (assembly GCA_937880545.1). Classification (GTDB taxonomy): domain Bacteria; phylum Bacillota; class Clostridia; order Peptostreptococcales; family Acidaminobacteraceae; genus DUVM01. The sequence goes on from CALFKA010000111.1 coordinate 11,315, forward strand.
TAGTCTGAACGCAAAAACGCCCATAGAAGGGCGTTTTCTCATTCTTTCAGTTGCTGCTCCATCAGGTCTGCCAGTTCTCTTGCTTTTCGAAGTAGGAACGCTTCATCTTCTCCTTCCAGCATCACCCGAAGGAGGGGTTCCGTCCCCGAGGGGCGGATGAGGACACGACCGTTTTGATGAAACTCTTTTTCGATCGTCTCTACCGCTTGTCGGATCGCCTCGTTTTCCATATAACTCTTCTTACGGTTCTCCGGCACCTTGGCGTTGACGATGACCTGAGGATACCTCGGGATCTCTTGCCTCCAATGACTCAGTGGCATCTTGCTTTTCTTAACAGCTTCACATAATAGTAATCCCGTGAGCATGCCATCCCCCGTCGTCGAGTGATCGGTAAAGATCAGGTGACCTGACTGTTCGCCTCCTAGGGAGTAGCCTCCCGCCAGCATTTCTTCGAGGACGTATCTGTCCCCTACGGCGGCCTGTAGCACCTTCAGTTCGTGGCGCTCGGCAAAGGAAATGAAGCCGATATTGCTCATGACCGTCGCGACGATCGTGTCTTCTTTCAGGCGGGTGTCTTGCTTCATCTGAAGCCCGATCAGTCCCATGATCCTGTCTCCGTCTATCACTTCTCCTGTCTCATCTACAGCCAGGCAGCGGTCCCCGTCGCCGTCAAAGGCGAGCCCCAGGTCGAAGCCTCCGGCTTTCACCAATTCGCTGAGGTCTCCCATGTGGGTCGATCCGCAATTGTCATTGATGTTGATGCCATCCGGATGTTGATGGATGATTTTTACCTGCGCTCCGGAGAACTCAAAGACCTCCAGTGCCAATTCGCTGGTGGCGCCGTTGGCGCAATCAAGTGCGATCTTCATCCCGCTGAGATCTCCCTGAAGAGATTCCAGGAGGTGTCTTTGATACGAGCGGGTCAGAAGATCCGAAGAAATGTACCGGCCAAGATTGTCGTGGGAAAATGTCTCCTCGATGACCTTGTGACCGTCAATGTACGCTTCGATCTCCTCTTCCACCTCATCAGGGAGTTTGTACCCGTCGCGGCTGAAGAACTTGATGCCGTTAAACTCATAGGGATTGTGCGAAGCGCTGATGACGATGCCGGCATCAAAACCGTTATCTCTGACGAGAAAGGCCACAGCCGGCGTAGGAAGCACGCCTCCGAGGGCGACATCGACCCCGACGCTCATTGCGCCGGCGCTCAGCGAAGCTTCCAGCATGTCGGAAGATATACGCGTGTCTTTTGCCACAAGAATTTTCGGACGCGCTCCCATATGACCTTTTGTCAGCACATAGGAGCCAAAGCGACCCAGAGCATAGGCGAGCTCATTGCTCAGGTCCTCTGCTCCGACACCACGCACACCGTCCGTTCCAAAGTATTTACCCATCTATTTTCTCTGCTCTTTTACACAGGCGGCTCCTAAGGAAAAGGCTTCCTTGTTGACATCCATCAGATGCGCCCTGGCCAGTCCAAGTTTCTCCTCGAGCGCCTGAAAGATACTCTCCGGTTCTACAATGCCTGTGACTTCGATAAATGCTCCGAGCATGACCATGTTTGATACCCGGGTGTCTCCGAGTTCATTGGCAATGTCACTGCTGGGAATGTAATATGCTTCCACATCTTCTCTGGATGCTTTCTCGCTGATCAGAGAAGAGTTAATCAGTAGTTTTCCTCCCGGTTCGAGATCTTCTTCGAACTTCAGAAGGGACGGAAGATTCATCATGATCTCCGAGGTGGCGTTGCCTTCCACAACGGGAGAGCTGATCGGTTCTGCCTGCACGATGACGCCGCAATTGGCGGTGCCTCCGCGCATTTCCGGTCCGTAGGAGGGAAGCCAGGAGACTTCTTTTCCTTCAATCATTCCCGCCTGTGTCAGGAGCTGCCCCATGAGCATGACTCCCTGGCCACCAAAGCCGGCTAAAATGGTTCGTTCACTGACCATCAGAGACCTCCTCTTTCGTCGCGTCGCGGAAGTTTCCAAGCGGATAGTAGGGGATCATATTTTCTCTGAGCCACTTGAGGGCAAGCGTCGGCTCAATACCCCAGTTTGTTGGACAAGTCGAGAGGACTTCCACGAGAGCAAACCCTTTGCCCTCTAGCTGAATCTCAAAAGCGCGCTTGATGACGCGTTTGGCTTTTCGCACATTGGCGGGTGTGTCCACGGAGACTCTCTCGATGAACGTGGCGCCGGGGATGGTGGCGAGCATCTCTGAGATGCGCAGCGGGAATCCTGCCTGTTTTGGGTCTCTTCCAAGAGGCGACGTCGTCGTGCGCTGACCGACGAGCGTCGTCGGAGCCATCTGGCCACCCGTCATGCCGTAGATGGCATTGTTGACAAAGACGACGGAGATGTTTTCACTTCGGTGAGCGGCGTGAACAATTTCGGCCGTCCCGATAGAAGCCAGGTCACCATCACCTTGGTAGGCAAAGACGAACTTGTCCGGCCATACTCGTTTGATTCCGGTGGCGACTGCCGGTGCGCGTCCGTGCGCCGCTTCATGCATATCGCAGTTGAAGTATTTGTAGGCAAGAACTGAACACCCGACGGGTGCCACGCCGATCGCCTGATCGAGGACACCGAGTTCTTCCATCGCCTCTGCAACGAGTCGGTGAATGATGCCGTGAGTGCATCCCGGGCAGTAGTGGGTGCTGACAGGCGTCAATCCTTTCGTTCTTTCAAAAATGACAGCCATTATTCACTCCTTTCCAGGATCTCGAGAATTTTTTCTTCTACAAGGGAGGTCGAGGGGATGACACCGCCCGAGCGTCCCACAAAATCGATCTTTCTCTTTCCTTCATTGACGATGCGCACATCATCGATCATCTGACCCATGCTCATCTCCACCACCAACAGATGCTTTGTCGCATCATCGAGCTCTTCGAAGGCTTTTTCCGGATAGGGCCACAAAGTGATGGGGCGAAGCAGTCCGATCTTTCTCCCCTGTTTGTTCAGGTTGTCCATGGCACTGCGAGCAATTCTAGCCGTTGTACCGTAAGCGACAATGACCAGTTCTGCCCCTTCGATTCCGACAGACTCCCAGCGCTGTTCGTTTTCCTTCATTTTGGCATACTTCTCACTCAGGTGAATATTATGTTTTTCCAGCTCCTCTGCATCGAGATACAGTGAGTTGATGACATTGGGAGCACGCTTTCCATCCGTGCCTGTCGTTGCCCAGTCTTTCGCTGGCAGATCAGTGGCTTTCTGAGAGGAAAACTCTACAGGTTCCATCATCTGACCCAGAACACCGTCTCCGGCGATCAGGACAGGGTTTCTATATTGATCTGCCTTGTCAAAGGAGATCTGGACGTAGTCGACCATCTCCTGGATAGAAGCCGGTGCGTAGACGAGCAATTTGTAGTCGCCATCTCCCCCGCCTCTTGTCGATTGATTATAATCTGACTGAGCGGGCTGGATGGAGCCAAGTCCCGGTCCTCCGCGCATCATGTTGACGATGACACAGGGGAGTTCTGCTCCTGCGATATAGCTGATTCCTTCCTGCTTGAGTGCAATGCCCGGAGAAGAAGAGCCTGTCATGACGCGGGCGCCACAGCCAGCTGCGCCATATACCATATTGATGGCGGCGACTTCACTCTCTGCCTGTAAAAATGTTCCTCCAGCCTTAGGAAGGTGCAGGGACATGTACTCGAGCAGTTCGCTCTGTGGGGTGATGGGATAGCCGAAGAAGAAACGGCAGCCGGCTAAAATGGCGGCTTCTCCGATCGCTTCATTCCCTTTCATCAGTACTTTTGCCATGTTTCCTCCTATAGTCTTTCCACGACGATGACCAGATCCGGACACATCGTGGCACAGTTTGTGCAAGCGATACATTTGTCAGGTTCCACACAATAAGCTGGATTATATCCCTTTGCATTGATCGATTCTCGATCCATCGCCAGAATCTTTACTGGACAGACACCTACGCATAGACCGCAGCCTTTGCACAGATCCTGGGAAAATGTGACCCTTCCTTTTGCTGCCATTATTCCTCCTTACATCCATTCTTCACGAAGATACATTCCGATAGGTACTTGCTCCCCTTCCATTCCTTCAGGAAGTTCCTGTAAGACTCCAGGCAGAGCGCAGATATAGCGGATCGGGATCTCTCTCTTTAGGGAGAGTTCCTTCGCCAGGGAATAGCCTTTTATCACATCGGCCACTGTCGTTGACCGAAGCTGGTGGGTCGTCACGGCAAGACCTGTGACCTTTAACCCACTGACATATTCAATGCCTTCCAAATGCAACTGAAGACCGCTTAGGTCAGATGTCTGGGGTCGGTAGGCATTGACGGTAAATAGCATTTCATAGCCGACGCTGAGGATGTCCTCACGGAATGTCACCAGCGCATTGGTGCCGGCCTTGTCTCCTCCAACGTCTAGGATAACATCATAGTCCGGGTTAAAAAAATACTGTCGTATTTCAGAGCTGATGGCCGGAAGATCGAGACTTGAGCGGTGACCGAGGAGTGAGCTGACAACTCGGATATCCTGTTCTTCCAAAAAGTCTGCTTTTTCTCGCGAGCGGAAATAGACGTTGACGATGTCGAGATCTCCGAGCGCTATCTTCCTTCCCTCTTTTCTTTTCTTCATAGCCAGAGAGACAGCCATTTCGCTTTTCCCGGTGCCATAGTGACCGACAATAACACTAATTCGCGAGGTATTCTTTGGCATCTTCTTCGCCCCGAAGGATTCGCAGTCCACCTTCGTTCAGGGCCTCCATTTCGTTTTCTCCCGGGTAGACGACAACAGGAGCGATGAAAGAGACATGCTCAGAAATATACCCTGTAATATCTTTATTATGGGCAAGGCCACCTGTCAAGATGATCGCATCGACGTCTCCACAGAGGACTGCCGCATTGGCTCCGATCTCCTTACTGACCTGATAGGCAAGTGCTTCCTGCACCAGTGCTGCTTTTTTATCGCCATCTTCTACCATGCAGGCGACTTCTCGGCCGTCGTTGGTGCCAAGATACGATACATAGCCCCCTTTGCCCACGAGCATTCGGAGGACTTGTCTTTCATTGCAGACACCTTCAAAACAAAGTTTTGCCAGAGAATAGCTGGGGACGCCGCCGGCTCTTTCCGGAGAGAAAGGACCATCTCCGCCCAGCGCATTGTTGGTATCCACCATGCGACCCTTTTTGTGAGACGTTACGCTGATGCCGCCTCCCATATGGGCGACGATGACATTGATCTCTTCATACTTAAGACTATTCTCTTTTGCGTAGCGGCGACTGACAGCCTTCTGATTGAGGGCGTGGAGAATACTCAGGCGCGGAAGATCAGGATGCCCGCTGAGTCTGGCTACTTCATCCATCTCGTCGACGACTACGGGGTCGACAATAAAGGAGGGGATCCCCAGAGGATCGGCAATCTTTCTGGCGAGAATCGCTCCCAAATTGGAGGCATGCTCCCCATTTGTATTGTTATGGAGATCTTCAATCATCTGATCATTCACCCGATAGGTGCCACTGGGAATAGGACGGACCATGCCACCTCTTCCTACAACAGCAGACAAACTCGAAAGTTCAATGCCTGCTTTCTCCAGATCTTCAAAGATCAGGCCACAGCGGAAATCCACCTGATCGACGATGTGTTCAAACTGGTTGATGGTCTCCTGATCGTGCGAAAGTGAAGATTCACAGATTTCTTTTTCGTCGTCAAAGACGGCGATCTTTGTAGAAGTGGAACCGGGGTTGATAATGAGTGTTCGGTACATTAATCCTCCTTCACCTGGCTCATCAGGACCGCCAGGGCGATAGAATGCAGTTTTGTCGGTTCATCATCGGCGCGAGAGGTAAGCACAATGGGGCTCGCCGCTCCGACGAGAATGCCCGCTCCCTTGGAGAAGACGAGGAAATTCAATGACTTATAGAGAATGTTTCCCGCTTCAATGTCCGGTGTCAGAAGAATATCAGCATCTCCTGCAACGGGAGAAGTAAGCCCCTTAATACGGGCGCTTTCTTTACTCACAGCATTGTCGAGAGCTAATGGCCCGTCGACGATCGCGCCTGGGAAATCCATTTCTTTAAGCGCAACCGCATCCAGAGTACAGGGCATTTTCTCATCCGCTTTTTCCTTTGCCGCCAGGACGGCAACTTTTGCTTCTTTGATATTAAGGGCCCTCGTCACCTGTAAGGCATTTTTGATGAGTTCCGCTTTCTGGTCTACATCCGGTGCAATGTTCATCGCCGCATCGGTGATGGTGAGAAGTTTATGATAGCGGGGAACTTCCATGACAGCGACATGGCTCAAAAGTGCGCTCTTTCGAAGACCATATTCCTTGTTCAGCACTTCCTTTAAAAGGATGCTCGTGTCGACCAGCCCCTTCATCAGAATCTGTGCCTTCCCATCGTGCACAAGGCGGACTGCTTTTTCCGCACACTCTTGCAGGGTATAGGCTTCGACAAAAGTGTACTCATCCGGATTAATATCGTGCGCTTCCATGATTTCTTTCGTCTTCACAGGATCGCCCACGAGGATCGCTTCCACGATGCCTTCGCGATGTGCCATGTCGACCGCTTCGAGGACTTCATCGCTGGCCGCATTGGCTACAGCAATGCGTACGCCTCGCGATTTGCGAGCTTCCTCGAGGATCGAATCAAAGTGTCGTATCATTTGTTCACCTCTTTTTCATAATTTCGTGCCGCCTCTATGCCCCGAAGTACGCGCATCGCCCCGCTGGCTAGTGCTTCCATTTCGTTTTCGCCCGGATACAGGCGTACCGGAGCGATAAAGCGCACGTGTTTTTCAATCTGTTTCGTAATATAACGGTCATAAGCAATACCGCCTGTTAGAATGATGGCATCTACCTTTCCTTTTAGAGACGCTGCCATCGCTCCAATATATTTCGCAATGTGATACGCCATAGAATCCACTACGAGCTTTGCGTATTCATCCCCTTCTTCCATGAGCTTCACTGCATCCCGAGCGTCACTGGTGCCAAGATAGGCCATGAGGCCTCCTTGACCGATGATCATTTTTCTGGCTTCGGAGAAATCTTTAAATTTACCTGAGAACATCAGTTTTGCCAATCCATATGCAGGAAGAGTTCCGGAACGATCCGGAGAGAAAGGTCCTTCTTCATTGGCATTATTGGCGTCAATCATTTTCCCCTTACGCATGGGTACGATCGAAAACCCACCCCCAAGATGTGCTACAACAAAGCTGCATTCCTCCATCTCTTTGCCCATATCCTCTGCTGCTTTTCGGGCAGTGGAGCGGATATTAAGGGCGTGAAGGAGACTTTTTCTCGGCAGTTCTTTCAAACCGCTCAGTCGTGCGACATCATCAAATTCATCGACAGACACAGGGTCGACGATGAAAGCGGGAATCCCACGTGGGGTGGCGATAGCATCGGCGATGAGACCACCGAGATTTGAGGCATGCTCTCCCTGGACGCCATTCCAGAGGTCTTCCTTCATGCACTCATCCACCTCGTAACAGCCTCCCTGAAGAGGGCGCAGCAGTCCACCACGAGCGACGACAGCAGCCAGTTCAACATCTCCCTGCTCACGGAGCCAATGCTGCACAGCTTCTTTTCTGTAGTCGAACTGAGCACTCACTGAGGCAAACGACCTGATTTCTTCAGGGTTGTGATCGATCTGTCCGCTCACGCGAGGGCGATCTTCATCATACAGAGCAACTTTTGTCGACGTCGAGCCGGGATTGATAATCAGCAGAGTCTTTGTCAATCTTCCTCCTGTTTAATAAAGGCTTTCAGGTAACCGTATCCTTCTTGATCTAACTCTTCATAGGGGACAAAGCGGATCACTTCCCCATTGATGCAATACCTCATTCCACCATGTTCTTCCGGTCCATCCGGGAAGATATGACCCAGGTGGAGTTCACTCAGGGCACTGAGAACCTCGGTCCTCTTCATGCCATGACTGGTGTCTTCTCGGAAAATCACGACATCCGCAGAAGCTGCCGTATGGAAGCTTGCCCATCCGCAACCGCATTCATATTTGCCGGTGGAGAGGAAGAGGGGTTGTCCGCTGACGATATCAACATAGGCGCCGGGCTCCTGTGCATCCCACAGAGGATGAGAAAAAGGAGGTTCCGTCCCCTGTTCCAGTCCAATGTCTCGCTGCGCCCCGGTAAGCGCTTGGCGTTTCTCCTCAAGATCTTCCAGGAGGTAGGGATATTTGGGAACAAAGAGCTCATCCGCCAGATCCAAATTGATGTGGCAGTAACCAAAGGGATTTTTCTTAAGATAGTCTTGGTGATAGTCTTCGGCCGCGTAGAAGTTCTCCAGCGGCTCCAACTCCACGACGACCGGTTCTTTCTCATCTTGTTGAAGGAGGTCGAGCATCTTTTGAAGAACGGCCTCTTCTTTTGGGTCAGTATAGTAGATGCCGGTGCGGTACTGTGTCCCGATGTCATTGCCTTGGCGGTTTAACACTGTGGGTTCAATGACACGAAAATAATGGGAAATAAGCACAGGGAGTGTTATCTTTTGCGGGTCATAGACAACCTCAACTGTTTCAGCAAATCCCGTCTCCCCCGTCACTACTTCGCGGTAGGTTGGATTCTCGGTGTGGCCATTGGCATAGCCGCTACTTGCTTCGGTGACCCCATACAGCTTTTCCATATAGGCTTCCACGCCCCAGAAGCAGCCGCCGGCTAAATAAATCTTTTGAACGGATGTAGGACTCATCGCATCCTCCTTTTGTGCTATTGCGGGTGGCTCAGACTCTTCAGCGACAGTACAGCTAAAGAGAAGCAGGAAACAAATTAATAAAGCCGTTACACGAACCATTGTGCAATCCTCGCCATCTGACCTGTCAATAGAAGAATCCCCAGATCGGAAGAGCACACGTCTGAACTCCAGTCACATCACGATCTC
>CALFKA010000112.1 GCA_937880545.1 uncultured Clostridia bacterium
GATTCACTGTCTTACATGAGCCGAAGGGAATTTACACCACTTATTGGACTTGACTGATCCTGGCTCATCCCTGTACCATTATCCCAAATGGAAATAGAGATGTATCTATCCATTCGATGGGTTCTCAGCTCTACGCAAGGCATGTAATCTTCTTTTTCGTTGGGTATGCGTTCATTGATGGATTCCAGGCTGTTGATGACTAAGTTGATAATTATCTGATTTAATTTGTCTTTGTTTGCGTGGACAAAAAGATCGCGCTCAGACTGAAAGTCGAGATCAATTCTTTGGCGACGTCCAAGGGGCTCCATCAGTTTTTTTATTGAGGTAACTAAGAGTCCAATGTCAACTTCTTCTAATGATGATCTGGGAGGCTTCGCATAGTAAACGAGGTTTTGCACCAATCGATTGATCCTGTTGATTTCCTTCGGCACAATTTCTTCAAAAGTCTCTAAAAAAGAAAGGTCATTTCTTCTGTCATAGACCATCCCAACAGCTGCGTTGATACTGGTTAAAGGATTTTTAATCTCATGAGCTATCGAGGCGATCATTTTATTGAGGGCTTCATTTTTTCTTTTCTCGTACTCAGCATCCTGTGCGATAATTTCTTCCGTAATATCTTCGAACGTCAACAACAAGCCGGCAATGGTACTACTTTCCACCCTGTGAATACTGTACCTGAAGCTTTGCTGCCCCGGTTCGTTCTGGCCTCGAGTAACTATTCCAAAACTGCTCGCTTCAGAAGATAACATCATAGCTTTTTGAACAATCTCTTCAAAGTTTTGCTCACCTACGAAATATTGATAAAATCTTGGATTGAATAACTTCATTTTTCTTGCGTGATTATTTGAGTGAACAATCTTCCAGTCGTTATCCATTAATAACATGGCAATCGGGGAAGACTCGATAATTTCGTTCAACAGATTACTATATTCTTCCGCCTGAACGATTTTTCGCTCTAACTGAGCATTTACAGTTTTTACCGTTTTATTCGCTTCCTTAAGGTCGTTCGTGCGAACGACCACTTCCCATTCCAATCTTTTTCGAAGCTTACGAGATACGAGAGAATAGGTAGCTATAGCAACCAGAGCAAGAATGAAAACAAATAGTATTCGCTTGAGGCGCTCAACCAGGAGACCGGTATTGTCAACCAGACCATATTTATTGTATAGATCTTCATATGTCCCAGTTGTTCTCAAACGCGACAACCCTTGATTGATGGTGTCGAGAAGATATTTATCATTCTTTTGCGTGGCAATAGAGTAATTGACCGTCGAAATATAATTGGCTACGATGGAATATTCCTCTTCAAGTCTTTTTTCTTGCAATTGGAATATGACCACGTCCTTTACGCCAATGAGCATGTCAGAATAGCCCAGGTTCAGCATTTCAAATGCGCTTTCCTGGTTATCTTTCATGATGACACTTTTAAAGTCATTCCCGCTTAGGTATCTGCTAAATGTATCTCCTTCTAAAGAAACAGTCCACTTTTTTTTGACCCCATCCTTTCGATAGATTTCAGCGACATCATTTTTAGCCACTAAACACAATGTGGCTGTATTGATATCATCGGTGAAGCGAACAGACCTATTTTGGTATTTAATCGAATGAACTCCCAGAACCGCATCGACTTCTTTTTCTTCTAAGGCAAGGATGGCATCGTTAGTGTTCTCAAAAGCGATGTATTCGACCAATAACCCGTTGTTTGAAGCAATATGGTCAAATATATCGACGTGGAGTCCCCGAATAGTCCCTTGATTATCTACATATTGATAAGGGGGAAGGCTTTTACATACCCCGACCTTTACTACAATGGAAAGCGAGAACGCAGACTGCGAAAACAAAAAGAAAGTAATAAAAGTCAGAGTAAGACATAGTCGGATACGTTTCATGTAAACCTCCAGAACAGCAAACGAAGAGGCTAAATACTGAACACCGTGTAAGCTGAGATATACTTTAACAATGTTTTTCCTCTGTAAATAATAACATATAAACGTTTATACAAGTCAACACGCAAGAGGTCGTTTGCTTGATAAGCCAAAGATAAATAGCTAAAATAAGATACAATGGCAAGTGAGAATTGTGCTAAATAGTCATTCCCTTTAAAAGAATTCGTCATATTCCGAAAGGGAAATGCCCCTTGTTTTTCTGAAGGGACAACGACAGAATTCAAAGAGCCCACCTTTAGCATTACTATAACGAAAAATCAATCGAGGAGAATTATGCGTCCGGAAATTATTGTTTTAGATGATGAACTGAGCATTTGTCTTTTTCTATCTATGTCGCTCGAAGACTCATATAAGGTTCACACCGCCACTACAGCTACTGAAGCGTATGACATATTGAATAACCATGATATCTCTTTGATGATTGTAGACCTCATGCTAGGAAGAGATAGTGGATTAGATGTGCTGCGCAAAGTTAAAGAGATGTTTCCAAATATTCAAGTGATCATGATGACAGCTTTTGGAGATATTGCCTCCTCGGTGGAAGCGATCAAACTCGGTGCGCAAAACTATCTGCAAAAACCCTTGAACATTGATGAGCTTCGTATTTACATAACCCAGGCTCTTGAAATCCAACGACTTAGTCGAAAAGTAGAACTGTTGAGCGAGGAACTGAAAGCGCGCGACAGCTATGAAAACATGGTAGGTCGAAGCCAGAAGATGCAAGATCTGTACAACTTGATTGATAAGCTGAAGAATGTCGATTCCAGTGTGATAATTACCGGCGAAAGCGGCACGGGAAAGGAATTGGTCGCAAGAGCTATCCACTTCTCAGGGACGAGGAAAAAGGAACCTTTTATTACCATTAACTGTGCTGCGATTCCTGAAGGCCTTTTGGAGGAAGAGTTTTTTGGTCACAAAAAGGGAGCTTTCACCGGAGCGGTTAGCGATAGTGCGGGTAAGCTGGAGCTAGCAGATGGTGGGACCTTTTTCCTTGATGAAATTGCGGAACTTTCAATGGATCTTCAAAGCAAGCTTTTGCGAGTCATTCAAGAGAAAGAAACGATGCCTATAGGAGGTGACGCATACAAGAAAATTGATGTGAGATTTATTGCGGCGACGAATCGTGATCTTTGGAAAATGGTTCAATCGGGAAATTTCCGACATGACTTGTATTACAGGCTAAAAGTTGTGGAAGTAAGTGTGCCGCCTCTTCGAGAGCGGCAACAGGATATTCCTTTATTATGCTCGCAATTTCTCCGCAAAATATCAAAGGGAATGGATAAAAAAGTAAATAATTTAAGCAAGAAAGCTGAATCTCTTTTATTGAATTATGAGTACCCAGGCAACGTGCGCGAATTAATGAATGTGATCGAATATGCTGTTGTACTCTGTGAGGGAGAGACCATTGAAGAGTCCGATTTACCGGAGAATATTAGAAAAGGGATAAACAAGAGTATTCTGGGGGTCAATGACATAGAAGAGTTTGTCAAAAATAATTTTTTTGGCCTCAGTATGAAAGAGGTTGAAAAGATGATGATCAAAGCTCATCTAGAACGCGATCATCATTCAAAACGAAAAATAGCAGAAGTTTTAGGGATCAGTGAACGATCGCTCTTTTATAAAATAGAAGAATACGGCTTATAGGACCGCAGAAATTGCGGTATGTGCGCAAAATATGCGCACATCTATTTTGCGGTATATTAAGCTGTTGTTCTATCGAGTCATTTTCAAGGCAAATTGCCTTATTTTTTTGCCGATTATCGGCTACGTTCCTGGCATCATTGTTGCGTAGTAGTAAGAAACGACGGATACAAAGAACTTAGAATAGGAGTAGAGCATGAGAAAGAAGTGGTTTGTCTTATTACTCTGTATAACTATCTTAGTTACTACAATCAGTTGTGGTAACCAACAAAGTTCTACACAAGGTACGGTGGCAACGAATACTGATAACGCACAGTCGACACCAGAGGAATCCGACAAGGATACTATCACCATTGCAATGACGGATGTATCATCACTAGATCCAATGAAAAACTGGCAACTTCCTTCTTACTATTTTTATTGGACAGTATATGAGAGACTGTTCAGGTTAAATTTTCAAACCGGTGAATATGAAGGCGAACTTGCTACCTCCTGGGAAGTAGCAGAGGATGGAAAAACATGTACTTTTCACTTAAGAGAAGGGGTTAAGTGGCATGATGGCAGTGATTTCACATCAAAAGATGTTAAGTGGAGTATCGAAAGAAGCATTGAAAACGGTACTGGAAATCACCCAAATGTCGATCATGTGGAGACGCCTGATGATTATACTGTCGTTGTACATATGGCGGTTCCGGATTCAGTTTTCATGGACAAGCAATGGACAGGTGACTGCTGCATCATGCCATAGATCGGAAGAGCACACGTCTGAACTCCAGTCACA
>CALFKA010000113.1 GCA_937880545.1 uncultured Clostridia bacterium
CAAACCTCTACCTCTCGTGATGAGACAGAGTCAACAATCATCGTCTGAAAGATGGTCTTTAAGAGATCATCTTTTTTGTTCCTTTTATATACTGCGGAGAAAACGTTGATCCACGTGAAGTCTGTCTACAACAATGCCTGGGTGCACCCCTGTCCACCTGGCAAATGTTCGGATATATCGCTCTTCGACCCTAAACACGGATATCATCAAAAAAAGAGCCTTCGTATCGAATGCTCAAGGAAAAATGAATGAATAAAATAAATCACTCACTGTTTCGTCTCTAGCTGCGTAAAAACTGCAAGACGAGAGGCTTAAAGTTTCTGGCTTCTTCATAGGCAGCATGACCCAGTTTTGGATAGATATATAAGTGGCACCCGCGGATTCTCTCCGCCATTTCAATCGAGGCGTCCGGTCCTAGGGTCATATCTTTGCCTCCACCGATGAGCAACGTAGGTGCATGGATCTTATGGAGTTCTTCATAGGCATCGTGATACAGAGCAGCATGTGCCTGACGGAGAAAACGCACCATACTCTTCGGTTTTGTTGCTTTTACAGCAATCGGGAGTAGCCACTTTTTTCTCTTGAGCGTCTTCTCAGAGTAATACTTCACGGTGCTATCTTTCATGAGGGATTCATAGTCCCCCTCTTTTGCCAGTTCCATCCAGTACGTGAGATTTCTGACCATCAGAGGGTTGGGAGTTGAGATGGATACAACGAGAATCAGCTTATCAACCACTTCCGGAAAGTCGATCGCCAGATACTGGGCAATCATCCCTCCCATGGAAATCCCCATGACAGAGGCTCTTTGTATTCCGAGAATCTCAAACGCCCTCTTTAATTCTCTCGCCATGTCCCGTGTGGAGATGCCCTCTTCCAAATGTTCTTTTCTACTAAAGATCCAGATGCGGTAGTCCTTGGCAAAAGCCCTGTACATCCACGCAAGGGGAATGGCTGCACCTTTCACCGTACGAAAGCCGTCACCCAGTCCCGGCAGAATCACAAGATGTCTCGTGCCCTTTCCAAACGTCACGTAAGGCATCAGCGTATTTGTTATTCGGACACTTCCTTCTCTGGCTCTTGAGAGCATCGCAACCTCCATCATAACGATGTACATAAAAGAAAGTATTTACTTACCGTCTCTTGACCACCTTCTACGTTTTAAATATAACCACACCTATCGATCTGTGATGTTATTTTAGTGTTTGAGAGAGCTTTTTGATGGAAGAGAAACGATTAGAGTCCATTGACTACGTGGACAGGTTTCCCCTCTAGCCAGCGCTTCAGATTGTCAGCGGACATCTCCATCAACCGGGCACGAGCTTCTTTTGCGCTCCAGGCGCGGTGAGGACTTAGGACAACATTCTTGGCAAGAAGAAGTGGTGACTCCGTGTTCGGTTCCTTATCCAGGACATCGAGACCGGCACCGGCAAGTCGGCCTTCATTTAAGGCTTCTGCCAAATCATCTTCATTGACGAGAGGACCGCGGGCGGTGTTGATGAGATAGGCAGTCGGTTTCATCAGGGAGAGATGTTCTTTTTCAATGATGCCCCGACTTGACTCTGTGAGGGGGGTGTGAAGACTGATGACATCTGCTTCCCGGAAAAATTCCTCAAGTGGAAGAAGAGTCACGCCTTCGATCGGCTTGCCCCTGTCCACTCCCAGAATCTCCATTCCAAAAGCTCTGGCGATCGTGGCAACGGCCTGACCGATGCGGCCAAAGCCCAGGATGCCCATCTTTTTTCCGCTCAGTTCAGAAAATGTCGAAAGACTCATGCTCCAGTCATCCGTCCAGCCGAGGCTTTTGACTAGATCATCGTGATCGGCCGTCCGGTGGATGAGTTCCAGTAGAAGCGCAAAGGTCAGCTGCGCCACACTGTTTGTTCCGTAGATGGGAACATTGGTGACGGGGATACTGCGTCTTGCAGCGTCCTCGATGTCCACTACATCGTAGCCGGTAGCCAGTACGCCAATATAGCGGAGATCTTTTGCCTTTTCAAGGTTTTCTTTTCTGATCGGTGTTTTATTCGTCAGGACAATCTGAGCGCCTTCCATGCGCTCATCCACCTCTTCACTTCTCGTTCTGTCGTAGACAATCAGCTCTCCCAGTTCTTCAAAGACTCGCCAGCTCAAATCCCCGGGATTTAACTGTTTTCCATCCAGTACAACGATCTTCATAATAGCTCCAATTCCACCGGACAGTGATCGCTCCCCATGATCTCCATCAGGACGCGGGCATCTTTCAGCTTGTGCTTCATGCCTTCGGAGACTAAGAAGTAGTCAATCCTCCAGCCGGCGTTGCGATCTCTCGCTCTTGTAATCTGACTCCACCAAGAGTAGACATCGGTGGCGTCGGGATAGAAGTGGCGGAACGTATCTACGTATCCACTTTCGAGTAAAAGAGTAAACTTCTCTCGCTCTTCATCGGTAAATCCGGCACTTCGCCTGTTGGACTGGGGGTTCTTCAGGTCGATTTCTTTGTGTGCAACATTTAGGTCTCCACAAACAATCACATGTTTATCTTCTTCGAGGGAGGCGAGAAACTCTTTCAATTCTTCTTCAAAGCCCATCCGCTCTTCCAGGCGCTCAAGAGCACTCTTTGAATTGGGAGTGTAGATATTGACGAGGTAAAAGTCATCAAACTCGAGCGTCAGCACCCTTCCCTCCGTATCAAAGATATCGTTTCCGATGCCTCTTCGTACGCTGAGCGGTTCTTTCTTCGTCAGGGTCATGGTGCCTGAATAGCCTTTTCTCACCGCGCTGTTCCAGTATGCATGATAGCCATCAAAAGTGTGTTCCACCTGTTCCGGCAGTGCTTTGATTTCCTGAAGACACACGATGTCCGGGTCTTCCTGGGCTAAATAGTCTAAAAAGCCTTTTCTGATGGCGGCGCGAATTCCATTTACATTCCAGAGATCGGAAGAGCACACGTCTGAACTCCCGTC
>CALFKA010000114.1 GCA_937880545.1 uncultured Clostridia bacterium
CTCTTCCGATCTGAAATCAAGAAGCAGTGCATAATTGAAGTACTCAAGCAGGATCGAGACGATGTCATTGCCACTAAGGCGAAGCGGCATTTTATTGGGAATCGCTTTAATAGGAGAGAGCGCCTCCTTCAATTCCTCTGCCGCCTCCGGGGACTTTTCTTTCAAAAGCTCTGCGATCTTTTTTCCCATGAAGATCGCTCCGGAGATATAGCGCACCGCTTCAATGCCCACCTCCGCATGCACTTTGTATTTGATGCGGGTGCGGATATTCCACGCAATGCCCAAGCTGATGATGATAGCGCCAGCGGGCACATTGAGAAAGCCCACCGCTATCCCCACAAAAGGCAGATAGCTCTGCCAGGGATGATAGCCCAAGGGTTTATTTGATGCCGGATCAAAGAGAAACTCCTCGACCAAGTGATCATCTTCCTTCGTGATATCGTGGAGGCAAAAGGACACCTCCGTGCGGAGTTCTTCGTTATCAAGAAACGCTTGTATCAATGGCTCCAAATCCGGGCTCTCGAGGCTCCGAAGTCTTGCATAGAGGACATCACTGCCGACAGAACTCCAGGTCGTGTTGATGGCCTCAAAGATCAAGTCCATCTCCAGGTCATACCAGGTGATGTCATCGACGGCTCTATATTGAGGAAAGCGAGCGGCACAGGCCTGCCAGTACTTGCGCACACTCTCCGGTTTGTCGGTGTTTCTTTTGACAGGTTCTTTTCCGAACTGTTCGCGGATATACTTTCGCAGATATTTCTTTTTTCTCAAGTGATCAACGACGAGAGTAACAGGAACGGCAATGATCAGTAGAAGAAGCATGACTTGAAAAGACGGCATGTTCACCCCTTGTTTTTATGTAGAAAAGGCGGTCTATCATTCGAGATAGTCGCCGCCTTCGATCGAGTAGAATTCTTCCAGCGTCGCCAGCCCACTCTCTTTAAAGCGAGTCGCCTCTGTGACGCCGATATAGCGCCAGTGCCAGGACTCATAGGCGTAGCCTGTGACGGATTCGGAGCCACGCGGATAGCGCAGGATCCAGCCATACTTATAAGCATGTTCCATGAGCCAGCGGAACTGAGCTGTGGCGGCAAATCCACCTTCGCTTCCAATGCCACCACCGCCTCCGGTGATATCCATGACGAGGCCTGTCTGATGCTCAGAATATCCGGGACGCGCTGAAAAGGTATCGGCTTCTTTCTGACCATAGTTACCCACGTACCTGGTGTAGAGCTTATTTTGAAGATCATAGCTTCGAAAGCCACTTTGGGCGGTGAGGGGGGCTCCGTCTTTCTTCGCCGCTTCATTCATGAGATTGAAGGCCTCGGCAGCTTCTTTTCTGAGATATTCCCCCTGTGTGCCGACGGACACGAGGTCTTCCGGGTAGTAATCGATGGGTTCGATCGGATGCTTTTTATTGACGACACGAGTGATCAGCACCGCTTCTTTGGTCTGTGGTGTGACGACGACCTGAGCCGATTTGCCCTCTACCTTCTGCTCCTCATAGGAGTAGTAAGGAGCCACGGCATAGTTGTGCTCATTTTCGTCTTCTTCTTGTAGAGTTATCTTGTCTTTCTCGGTGCGCTCGAGCTCTTGTTCATCGCGGTAGACGACGTAGCCTTCAGCGCCTGTCACCGGTTCCCACCCGATGATGACATCCCCGGCAGCCATAGTGACAGAAAGATCCTCCATCGCTTCCATCCTCACGCCCTGTACTTCCTGGGAAAGGACGGAGCTCTGAAGGCGGTGAGAGCTCTCGCGGTGCGCTGCTACCCGGTACGTGCGGGTGCCCTCAGTAGGAGCGGATTTGTCGGTGAAAGACGTGCCGTTTACCCGGGCAAGTGAAACCCAGGTGCCGTCGCCTTCGTAGAATACGGTATAGAAGAACGCCCCTCTCACACTGCTCCACTGGAGCGTGATGCCAAGACTTCCACTTCCACGTGCTTCAAGTTCTGCTACGGGGGATAAGTCCCCAATAGAGAAAATCCACTCTCTGCCGTCGAGTCCCATGGGGAGTCGCCAGACGGTGACTTGATCCTCTGTATAGGCAAAATGATCCCCGAGTCGGCTGAGCGCCTGTTCATTTGTCATTGAAAAGGCGGGGACAGCTAAGAGAGAGAGCAGGAGAAGGAAGATAAACCATCTATTTTTCATTCATTGTATCCTTGGACTCCAGGCGCATACTCGGCACGAAATATTCGATGCCCTCGGCGCGGAGTACGTTTTTCATATCTTCAAGAACTTTCCAGTAGGCCTGCCAGTAGTCTCCTGTATTTACCCAAAAACGCAGCATCATACTAAGAGAAGCATCATTTCGCTGCGTCAGTACGACATCGATCGGGCGATCCTGCAGGGTCTGTGGCTGTAGCTTTGCGACCTGTACAAGCAGTTCTCTTGCCCTCTCCGGGTCACTATCCTGATGGAGACTGACACCGACATCCACGCGTCGCTGAGAAAAAGCCGTGACATTGACGAGCGTTCGAGAAGAGATCTGAGAGTTGGGCACGAGCACGAGGCGGTTGTCGGGGGTGACAAGTGAGGTCGCTAAAAGGTCCACCTTTGTAACCGTCCCCTCCGCTTCTGCGCTGACGACGTAATCCCCCACTTTAAAGGGCTGAAAGAGTACGAGGATGATCCCACCTGCGAGATTTGCCAGACTCCCCTGAAGAGCGAGTCCCACCGACAGGCTGGCAGCTGCGATCACGGCAGTGATAGAGGCCATGGGCACCTGAAGGGCAGTGAGAGCGATGACCACGACTAGGATCTTCAGTATTACTCCCAATAGAGAGTGAATGAATCCGATGGCGGTCTCATCGACATTTCGCTTTCTGAGTCTGCTTTCGAAAAGATTGAGAAACTTCTTGACGATATAATTTCCGATAATATAAATCAAGAGGGCGATCAAGAGATGCTTGAGAAAGTTCACTCCATCGCGTATCAGTGGTCCCCAGAAGGGAGAAGTTAACAGCTTTTCCATGTTTTCACCTATAATAGCCGGTAGACCCCGGAGGGGTTATTTCTTGGAGCCACTTCCACCTGGAGGTCTCTGCCGGCATAAATTTTGTGTTCTTTCAGATGGGCGTGTGTCGTCATATAGGCCAAGTCAGGATAATTGTTCTGATCACTCAAGTGCGCAAGAAGCACGAAGCGAAGTCTTCCTTCTTCTTCGTAGATGGAGCGGATACTCTGCGCGGCGCGGGTATTGCTGAGATGGCCATTTTCTCCCAGGATGCGCTGTTTGAGCATGTAGGGATAGGGTCCCATGCGCACCATGTTTTCATCGTGATTGCTCTCGAGCACGAGAAAGTCCGAAGCCTTTAAAGCGTTCAGCGCTTTGTCTTCCATCTCGCCAAGATCCGTCGCGATGCCCAAGGTCTTCTTGCCGTCTGTAAAGCGGAAACCAAAGGTCATAAAGGCATCGTGGGGCACGCGAAAAGCCTCCACTTCCACGTCGCGGAGGATCAGATTTCCTTCTTCAAAAAACGTAAAGCGATGCGTAGGGATATCTTCCAGTTGCGGGCGAAGCCACTCATACGTCGTACGGTGGATAAAAATCGGAATCGAGGTCCGCCTCGCCAGTACCCGCAGTCCCCTCACATGATCGATATGCGAGTGGGTGATAAGGATGGCCTGAATATCATCGAGAAGGACTCCTACACTTCCGAGGGCTTCCCGAATATACTTGGCACTCATCCCAACATCGACTAGTATTTTTGTATCTTTCGAGGCCAGGTAGTGCGCGTTTCCGCTTGAGCCACTGGCCAGTGAGCAGTATTCCATAATCATCCTTTCAACGCTCATTGTACCACAGGGACGGCTCCGTAAAACTCACCTTTGTGTGACAAAGATAGTTAGAAAAAATATCATCCTACTATGATGCCTGTGAAATTTCCTGTCTGGACAATGTGCTGATTTCTGCACTTTCTCACCGGAATCTCCCTTCGATACGTTCTCTTGCTTCTTTCCCCCGCCCCCATAGGATATAATAAGCAGAGGAGGTATCACTTGGCCATCTATCTACAGCCTGAGAGTTTTGATTTTTCCACCGTACAACTGGAAAGTCTCTTCATTGAAGAGTTTGTTCCGCATGCCCCAATCCTGCCACTCAAAGTCTATCTTCTGGGTCTTCAGCTCCTGCAAAAGGGACAGAACCCGGATCTCTCTGTCCTGGCCACCCGCCTGGGTACAGAGACAAAAGATGTACGAGAAGCTTTTGAGTACTGGAGAGACCTGGGGCTTGTGCGTTTTAGTGCTTCCAGAAGATCGGAGGAAGAAGATATCCACTACCTGAGTGTGCGCGACTTGTTCCTCAGTAACAATTACCTCCTGAAAAAACCACTGTCGTCCCTCGACAGAGGAGAGCTCTACAACGAACTGTTCCGCTATGTCAATGAAGTCCTCGTCTCTCCGGCTACGGAGATTGAACGATCGAGCGTCATCGACTACCTGCGCGACAAAGACGTGCCGAAAGAACTGGTGCGAGAAGCCTTCCGTGATCATGCCATGCAGTACGCCAGAGGGCAGAAAGTCATCAACACCCTGCGCTACTGGAACGACAACGGCATTGAGAGCCTGGAAGATCTCGAAGCCTTTAAGGAGCGCTTCAATCTGCGCCAGTTAAACTACAAGCAGGTTCTCAGCGCTTTGGGGTTCCCATATACAGCGCCCACGAAGGCGGATAAGGAATGTATCGATACCTGGCTCGATGAGTATGCCTTCTCCATGGACGAGATTTTGGAGAAGATCCGTGACATCACGATGAACAAGAGAAACCCTTCCATGAACTACTTGCACGCCGCCTTCCGAAACGAGTTTGAAGGCACACCGAGAAAAACTGATACAAAAGAAGATCTGAGCCAGCTCAGCGACGACGAACTGCTGGCACGCTATGGAATTAAACGATGATTGAAGATATCCGTCGTGAACTCCTCCGGGAATATGAAGAAAAACGCTTACTGAGCGACCTGGGGGCTAGGAGCAGACAAAAAGCACTATATGAGCGCATTCCGGAGTTGAAAGCGCTGGAAGCAAGCTACAAAGAGATGGAGCTTGAGATTTTGCGTGCTGTCTTTTCCTCTCCCGCTCATGCAAAAAGTGCCGCAAGAGAGCAGGAAAAACTCCACCAACGACTGGAACAAGAGCGTGGAGAGCTCTTAGAGCGCCATGACATCTTTGACGATCCCACTGCGCCGAGATATCAATGCCCCCACTGCCAAGACCGAGCGATGCTCGAAGACGGCAGTTATTGCCACTGTTTTAAAAAACAACTGGCAGAACAGATCTATCAGTTGAGCGGCACCACCGAAAGGGCGGCCAGAGATCTCAAGAGCTATCGCCTCGACGTCTTTACTGATGCCGACCAACGGGCCAACATCTCCCGCATCTACGCCGTCATGCGAGAGGAGGCCAGAGAGTTCTCTCCCCGCTCCGGCAAAAACTACCTTTTCAGCGGTCCAGTCAGTCAGGGCAAGACCTATCTCATGGAGAGCTTTGCGGGGGAGCTGATCGGCGAAGGCGTAATAGTCTTTTCCATCACCGCACCCGGTATGGTGGACTTTTTAAGGAGATACCGTTTTCAGGGAAGACCTGAACCCGAGGATGAGCAGACGTATCAGCTCCTCATGGAAAGTGATCTCCTGCTTCTCGATGACCTCGGAAAAGAAAATGTGACGGACTTCGTGGTGACAGAGTTTTTCAACCTCATCAATCACCGCTACCTGACGAAGAAAAGTCTTTTCATCAGCACCAACCTCAACATCACCGAACTGTTTCGCACGTATGACGAGGCGAGCATGAGCCGCATCCTGGCCAGCGCCTATGTCCCCAAATTTTTCGGTCCCCCTCTAAAGAGAGGAGAAGCATGATGAGAACCATAGAGAGAAAAATATCCGCTCCTGATGCCCACTGGGTCGGGAGTGGTTTCCGTGTGCGCCAGCTCTTCCCTAAGGAAGAAGGCCCTTCCTGGCATGAGCGCTTCAGTCCCTTTCTTTTGATGGATTATCACGAGCCGTTCTTCTATGAAGCGACGCCATTTGACATCGGGGTGGGTCCTCACGCCCACCGGGGCTTTTCCACCCTCACTTTCAGCGTGGCCGGCAGACTCAGCCACAAAGACAATGCCGGAAACAAAGGCACCATTCACTCCGGCGGCGTGCAGTGGATGCATGCAGGCAAAGGGATTTTGCATAAAGAGATGCACGAGACGAGATGGAGCAAAAGCCCCCGCATCCTCCACTGTGTACAGCTGTGGATTGACTCTCCAAAAGAGCATGAGTTTGATGAACCGCAGTATCGCCATTTCGCGGCGGAAGAGATGGGACAAAGAGAATTCTTCGATGAGACAAAACTCACCGTCATCTCCGGAGAGGCTTATGGGGTCAAGGGACCCGTCCCGACCTTCTCTCCCGTCAACCTCTATCGCCTGCGCCTGAGCGACTTGTCACAGTTCGATGTGAATGAACCCTTCGATCACAACGTAGGTCTTTTGGTACTCGATGGTGAGGTGATCATCAACGAAGAGGAGCGCGGTGTACAGAGTGACTTCTTCCTCTTTCATCACGAAGAGGGAAGCATCACCTTGGAGACGGACACTTATGCCGATGTATTGATCCTAAGTGGAAAGCCCCTCGGACAGGAAGTCCATATGAACGGTCCCTTTGCCTTATCTAACCGAGACGACCTCTACCAGGCGCTCTCCGATCTGCAGCTCGGCAAGTTCGGAAGCATGGATTTCTGAGTACACCGTAACTAAAAAAGTCCCTTCTGAGTTTCGCTCGGAGGGGACTTCTTTCGTTTCAGGTTTTACGGGGTTTCGGAAGGTGTCTCAACGGGTTTTTTTACCAGGAGCTCTGAGACGTCCTCGGGATACGCTCTCGGCAGAGGCAATTGCTCCTTTCTGTCGAGGTAGCGGTAATAGTCTTTTTCCAGGATAAGCCCGGAGTACATGAACATTCTTCGCACTCTCTCCGACATATCCTTCTGCTGCGCTTCAGTCAGTGTCGCGCCGATATATTCACCCGTCCTCGCATTATATCTGTAGGTGCCGGTGATATAGCTGCGATTATGAAAGACAACGAAGGGATTCGTGTCACTGAAGATGTCGATGCCCATGAGAAGTCGCGAGTCATAGTTGAGCCCCATCAGGTTGTGGATGGTGGGGATGATGTCAAGGGAGCTGGTCGGACGTGTGATGACCTCTCTCTCCATGCCCTGTTCGTACATGATCAGGGCGTTTCGGTAGAGTTCAAAGTTGCGCTCCACCGGATGACCTGCCAGTTCGTTGAGGCCTTCGTCTGTCAGTCCGTAAGGATAGTGGTCTGCGCTGATGACGATGAGTGTTTTCTCGGCGATGCCCTTTTCATTGAGACGTTGCAGCAAATATTCCATCGCACGGTCGAGTTCAATATTGCAGGCGAGGTATGCCTTAACTTCATCTCTATATTCCAGGTGTTCCACCAGGTGGCGGTTTTTTTTCGCCATGGCATTGCCCATGAAGTTGTATTCAAGGTGCCCACTGACCGTCATATAATAGGCGTGGAAGGGTTCCTTGTCGATGTACTCGTCGACAGTCGCTTCCATCATGTCAAGGTCACTTTGCGGCCAGCGTTTTGGAATATCCAAGCCATTGCCCATGCCTTTGTATTCATAGCCGAGATTGGGGTGGGACTTATCCCGGTCATAGTAGGAATAGGTGTGATTGTGATAAGCGAGGGTCAGATAGCCTTCTCTTCTAAGAGCATTACCCATGGTAAACGGAAGATAGTTCGAGGCACTTTGGGAGAGTGACCATACGCCGGCTTTGGGGATCAGGCCCGTCGTCGCGACATATTCCCCATCGGAGGTGCTGACCTCCCAGATGGGGGTGTAGAACTCAGGAAACACATAGCCTTCATTGGCCATCTTATAAAGCGTCGGTGTAAGTTCGGGATCAATCACCAGATGGGAGAGTCCCTCTGCGGTGATGAGGATCAGGTTGTGGCCGGCAAAACGGCCGGTGTGGTCGTTCTTTCGTGTCGGCGCTTTCTTTCCGAAGTACTCGTGCATCCAGCCCATCACCTCATTCGACTCTTCTTCAAAGAGTTTTTTAAAGTCAATGGAGAGGATATTGGGGCCTTTATTGACGCTGACAGGAACGACTTGCCCATCGACAACCTCTGTCGGTTCACTGCCGGGAGGCCGGGTGTTCTTCTCTTTATAAAGGGATGGAATCTCTCCTCCCTCGGAGACCGGAGCCAGCCCTTCAGGAATCAGGTCCGATGTATTCGACATATAGCCTTTGATATCATTGATGCTTGTGAGCATAAGTCCCACTTGATAGACCGACTGATCGATCGGGCCTCGTTTAAAGAGCATAGCAAAACTGGAGCTCTCTCCTCCTTTACCGATAGAGCCGATGAAGCTGACGAGGATGACATTCAGGAAGACAAACAGAAGAAGCACGACAAAAAAAAGCCTGCGTCTCCAATTGATTTTCCAGACGGTGATGAACTTGCGAAACACAATAAAGCCAATAAATGGCAGGAAGAGAGCAAATGCATGGAAGATATTCTTAAAAATCGCCTCGAAAATGGCCCCGGTAAACCCGAGGGCGGCAGTTCCGTGCAGAGCACTATATGTTGTATAGAATGTGCGGAAGATTTTCGTGTAGATCAGCTGGGAGGAGTAGTAAAAGGTAACCAATCCTAACAGGAAGATCAGGGTCCCTTTTCGCATTTTCTCCGGCACAAGGCTCGTAATGAGAAGGAGAGCAATGGCAAAAAGCAGACTTAAAAGCAAAAGAAGCAGCAGGTTTTTAAAAAACGGCTGCGGACTTGCCAGTCGCAGCAGGAGCTCCATCCAGTACAAACTAAGCGTTAAAAATATCAATAATGGCAGTAGCCTTTTAATTTCTTTCATCTATTCCTCTTTGAAACATTAAATCCATATTAACTCAAATCCGTCGAAAACACAAAAATATTTTCGGTTTGACCACTTTACGGTAGTGTGCGTCACACAGTATAGTGAATCAAGAAGGAGTGGATATGATTGACACTCTGCAGACGGAACTGCGCAAAGGTATAAGGGAATAAAAAATGGAAAAGATAGAAATCATCAAGGTCACAGATAAGAATGAAAAAAGTGAGATTGTCCGAGATGTATTACTTGATCTTCCGGAATGGTTTGGACTGCCTGAAAGTACAGAAGAATACATTGAAGACGCAAGGGGGCTGCCTCTGTGGGTAGCCAAAGAGGAAGAGGAGACAATAGGTTTTGTCACATTAAAAGAAGCGACGAAAGACTGCGGCGATGTGCACTGCACGGGTGTGAAAAAGGCATACCACCGACAGGGAATTGGCCATCTTCTTATGAGCGAACTCGTAGAAGAGGCGAAAACCCAGTATGAATACCTTCAGGTGAAAACAGTAGATGAGGGTCACTACAAGGAGTATGATCAGACCATCGCCTTCTATAGAAATTTCGGGTTTAGAAAACTGGAGGTTTTTCCTACTTTGTGGGATGAATGGAATCCATGCCTGATCATGGTGATGAAGATCTAGCGACAAGCGGGTTAGACCGGGAGAACAACATCAACTTGTCGGAATTTCCGACAGGGCAGACTCAAGATGACGAAAGCGATCTGCCTCTACTCATCAACAAAATGGCAAAGCCGGCAACTTTTCACAGCTGCCGGCTTTCTCTTACGCTTTGTCCGGTAACCCGGTTCTTGTTATTCCCTGAGACATTTCTCTCCAGGTGAATCAGTTTTCTTCTGCCTCTATTTCTTCTGTGAGTCTCTCGATCTCATCGACCAGGAAGGAAATAAATGCGATGGTTTCTCTGAGTGCGTCGGCGTTGGTGATGTCAATGCCTGCAAGGGCGGCCAGTCCCACCGGATCCTTTGTTCCGCCCGCATCGAGGACCTTCTTCCAGTCTTCGATGGCTTCCGGGTTCTCCTTCACTCTCTTTGCCATGACAGTCGATACGGTCAGACCCGCACTATAGGTGTAGGGATAGAGTCCCTTATAGTAGTGCTGCTGGCGCATCCAGGTAAGCCCTGCATACTCATCGATCTCTACTGCATCGCCCCAGAATTCTTTGAGTGTCTTCGCATAAAGATCTGTCAAGATCTGTGCACTGACGCCCTTGCCCTGATCGATCAGTGCATAGACTTCTCGTTGGAAATGCGCTTCCTGCAGATGGGTCACGAAGTTGTG
>CALFKA010000115.1 GCA_937880545.1 uncultured Clostridia bacterium
GTTCTGGGCGGATTTAGACATAATCTTGTCCGGCGTCTGTAGGTCATAGATGCGCGCGCCAAAGGGATTAAAGTAACCCTTGGGGATGACAAAGGTCTCCCCATAAGCATTGTTAAAGCGAATGGCGATATCGCGCGTCAGTTCCAGGTGCTGCGTCTGGTCTTCTCCCACCGGCACAAGATGGGCGTTGTAGAGCAGGATGTCGGCAGCCATGAGAACAGGATAGTTGAACAGCCCTGTGGGAATGCTGTCGCCCAGACGGGCGGATTTATCTTTGTACTGTGTCATACGAGAGAGTTCTCCCATATAGGAATTGCACCCAAGAATCCAGCCAAGCTGCGCATGTTCGAGTACCTGACTCTGGATAAAAAGAATGTTCTCCTTCGGGTCGAGCCCCGCCGCCAGGTAAAGGGACATGGTCAGAAGACTTCTCTCATGGAGGTCCTTTGGATCCTGTCGGATGGTGATCGCATGCATATCTACGATCGAATAGATACACTCATATTCTTCCTGTAGGCTGACCCAGTTGCGAAGGGCTCCAAGATAGTTGCCCAAGGTCAGATTTCCTGAGGGTTGAATGCCGCTGAAAATTCTTTGTTTTTTCACTTCGTTCTCCTTTCAGATAAATAAAAAACACCCTTCATAGGGTGCGGATGCACGGTACCACCTACATTTGTACTCTCTTGGTAACGCTCATTGAGCGAAAGATCTCCCCGGTCCACCGGTGCCCACATGTCTTTCCCTTTCAGCAGGCAGGAGAGTCTCTGAAAACATGCTCATAGGCGCCTTTACGTCGGTTCATCGATCCTTGTTCATAATATACATGTTTTCAATGATTTGCGTCAAGTAAAACGGAGTACTGCTATGTGTCTGGCGGAGAACAGGGGGTTGAAGGCTGTGAAAGCAGCTACCTCCGGAGGAAGAACTAATAAAGCCTTACATATCTCCACTCATCATTTTGTAAGGTGATTGTTTTTAGTGTAAAAGCGTGGATTGTAGAAATATGGAGTCTTTATCAATACGCCGAAAACCTGCACGCTCGCGCTGGAAATAAAAGTATGTCTAGTCGTCAAAAAACAGTCTATAATTAATACATAAACATTTTCTTCAATGAGCTTACCGGCAATGTTTACTAGACCTGAGTTTTGGAAAGCGAAGCCTCAGATGATAGGCAAAAAATATATCGAACAAATATTGAGCATCTATAATTTTGTGGATGGACTTGTCATTACTGACAAGTATGGATATATCGAAGAACTGATTATCTATCGGCCCTATATCAATGTCTTGCAGGCTGAAGAGGTGCGGCACAAACATGTACTCGAAGTCTATCCGAATTTAACGGAGGAGACAAGCAGCATCATGCGAGTGCTAAAAACAGGTCAGCCCATTTATAATGAAACGCAGATTATTACCCCATACATCGGCAACAGCTTTACAGCTGTCAACACCACACTGCCGATCATAGAACGAGGAGAGATTATTGGCGCCGTCGATATCAGTCGCTATATCGATCCCGATATGCAGAGGAAAAATGTGGTTGTTTCCCTGCGTGATACCTCTCATGTAAAAAGACAGGAAAAACTATATTACTTGGACGACATCGTCACCTGTGATGACAGAATGAGCGAGATCAAGGAAATCGTCGAACATGTCTCGAACACTTCTTCTCCGGTTTTGATCTTTGGAAGAACGGGAACAGGCAAAGAATTGATTGCGCAGTCGCTGCACAGCCATAGTAATCGATCGGCGCAGCCGTTTATCTCTCAAAACTGTGCGGCCATCCCCGCTTCTCTACTCGAAAGCATTCTCTTTGGGACAGCCAAGGGCGCTTTTACGGGGGCTCAGGACATTCCGG
>CALFKA010000116.1 GCA_937880545.1 uncultured Clostridia bacterium
CGCGGAGTCTGTCGCCTTTTGTCATCCGCTCTGCCTGGAGGAGCTGGAACCGAAGGGAGTCTCTTGCGGCAGAGCTCTTAAGTGCATCGAGAATGTTTCTTCCGTCATTGCCGACCCGGAAGGGAAATGTATTGCTGATAAAGGCCAAAAGACCGACTATGCTGTTCAGAAGAAGTAGCGGTGCAAGAAATCGCACGCCCCCGAACCGGAACAAGAGAACACCACTGATCATGGCGGCTATTAGATTCATCAGTGCGCCACCCAAGTTGTAGAGAAGAAAGGGAAACTTTCCGTTTGCCGGCTCCGGTGGAATCATCAGACATTGTCCCGCAAAATAGGATAACTCCAGTTTTCTATGGACGATCCTCCCCCCTCTCTTCATCCACATATGATTGAAAAAGCGAAGGGAACTGAAGCGATACCCACTCAAAAGGCCAAATATCAGGTGTCCCAGTTCATGAAGAATCAGATGAAAGAAACCGAGGAAGACAAAGACCGCTCCAAGATAGACAATAGCCGCAATCCAGTTCAAAGAATTCAGATCAAGGAAGTTAGGGAACAGTACAGCCAGGACGATACCAACCAACACACTGAATATAATAAGAGCCATTGTCTTTCTGTTGCCGGTTGTTTTTTTCTCTTTCATGATAGTCATACCTCTAAACAGTCGTAGCACAGGCAAGATTCGTACAAAATGGAAACCCCTCCTGCAAGATGACGGAGAATCTTGTTATTTCAGCCTTCTCTTTTGACATTTCGTATGCTCAGTAGTTCTTCGAGGCCACCCAATACAATGACACTCTCCAGTACCTACACAAGCTATCTTCTCGACTTCCATGTAGCTCTGAAGAATACACAAAGATGGGCCGGCTTTCGAAAAAGGCAGCGCCCCCCTCTCCCTACAGAAGAAGATCGTCGTCGAACGTCAGTTCTTTCAGATCCCACTGGTGGCGCTTCATATCTACACGGTCTTCCGAGATGAACAGGACTCCTTCTTCTTTAAGTTTCACTCTTCGTTTTTCTGCACACTCTCCACCCTGTACGGAGCCGTCTGCCATGACGACCCGGTGACAAGGCAGGTTCTCACTGCAGTAGCGCATCGCTCTGCCGACTTCTCGTGCGGAGCGTGCAAAGCCGATCGCCCGAGCAATCTGACCATAAGATACGACTTTTCCCTGCGGAATCTGTCGCACGACATCATAGACCTGCTCATAGAACAGATTCACCTTGCACCTCCATCCACCTCCTCTTCTTTTTAAGCCATCCACCAAAAGGAGATGCCTCTCTACGGATGACACAGTCGAATCATATCTGCCCCTTCGCGACAAAAAAGAAACATGTCAAAAAATCTCCCAACACAGTAAACCAGGCTTCTTTCGAAGTCAACAACCCTGTAGCAAGGAGTTTTGTTGGAAAACCCAATATTGTCAGCAGTTG